>JAJPZJ010000096.1 GCA_021204405.1 Tannerellaceae bacterium
TATAAAAGGCTGTTTTCCGGCTTGTTCTGATGCGATCCCCGCGCAGGCGGGGAACTGGGGGCTTTAATTTATAGACCTTTAGATATTTGTAAAATCATTCAGTAGGATTCCTATGTTCCGACTCCCTTCTCCGGTATTCCGAAGGCGAGATACCCATTACTTTGGAAAATATACGGGAGAAATAGGCAGCCTCCTCAAATCCCAGTTTGGTAGCGATGGTGTTCAGTTTCCAGTTCGTCAGCTCAATCAACTGGCAGGCCTTTTGTATTTTCAGCCGGATAAAATAGTGGATAGGCGAGACCCCTGTTTCCTGCTGGAACAACATCGAGAAATGAGAAGGTGAATATTTAAAATAGGTAGCCAGTTGTACAAGTGTCAGGTTTTGCTCTATATTCTCCTGCATATAATGGGTAACCCGTGCCGCCAGGGAATATTCCCGCTGGTTGGCAATACGGATATGGCGGAACTGGTCAAGCAAGGTAAAAGAGGCAAGGAGCAGTTGCAGGCAGATAGACGAATAAAGCATATATTCCCGGATATACCCCATGGAGAAACAACTATAAATCTCTTCAAACAAATCGATCCGGTCTTGCAGGCGTGAGTATTCTCCCGGTAGCACGGCCTGCGGAACAGGACTGGCCGGTACAAAGTACCTGCTCATTTTACCCCGGAAGTGCAACCAGTAAATAGTCCATGGCTCTTTTTCGTCGGCACCGAACGAGTAGGGGACACCGGAAGGTATAATAATATACTGGTTCTTCTGAAGTGTATATTTCTTACCGTTGATCATATACCATCCGCTTCCGTCCGTACAATAAAGCAGGAGGGCATAATCGCTTCCCTTTTCTTTTTGTACATAATGATATTTCACCTTTGGGAAATAGCCGATCTTACGTACATACAGGTTGCCAATCAATGGCTCATTGCTATAAGTGGTTAACAAATTCTCGGGCAAGGAAACGAACCGTTCTCCTTTGAATCCCTCTTTGATCTTTATCATCATAAATCAGAAGATTGTATAAGTAAATCGGAACAAATATACCTATTCAGTACAGTTGGAAGAAATATCTTTGTCATAATTTAATATAAGTAAGAAGGAAATATGATAAAGTATCAGGGAAGAAAGAGTAATTACGACAAATATCCGGCCACTGCGGTTGAAGGAACCTGCTGGCAGGGCTGGCCGGAGATCGTTGCCCGGTTGCAGGAGGAATCCAACCCATCCCGGCGTGACGGCCGCTATATCCTTGTAGTGGAATGTTACCAGGGTGTTTACCATGAAGAACTTATCCGTGGATTACAGCAACTGAAGCCCGGACGTCTGATATCTACCGACAGCCTGTTCCGCCCTGCAACAGAGATAGAGGCTATGACTGATGCGATGTTGACCGATGACCCGCTTTTCGGATACCGGACAGTGCTCTCGTATGCCAACCTGCTGGACCCGGAGAAAGTCCGGAACTGCCGGCAGGAAATAGCCGCCGGGAAGGGATTTATTATCGTATACGGACATGGGGCTGCTACTGTGGTAGAAGAACCCGGCCTGCTGGTCTATGCCGATATGGCACGGTGGGAAATCCAACAGCGCGCCCGCAGGCATGAAATAGCCGGACTGGGTGTTAACAATCAGTCCGAAAGTGCCTCCCGGCATTACAAGCGCGGATATTTCCTCGACTGGATTATCTGCGATAACCTGAAGAAAAAGTTGATTCCGCAGGTAGATTACTGGTTGGATATACACATCCCGGACAGTCCGCGGATGATTACCCGCGACACCTGGCAACAGGCACTTGCCGCAACCGTACGAACCCCTTTCCGGGTAGTCCCTTTCTTTGACCCGGCTCCCTGGGGCGGACAGTGGATGAAAGAGGTGTGCGGATTAGACCCATCAGTTGCCAACTATGGATGGTGCTTCGATTGCGTACCCGAAGAAAACAGCCTCTATCTGGATGTATCCGGATGCCGTTTTGAAATGCCGGCCAATAACCTGGTATTTTATAAAACACGCGAGCTGTTGGGTGAGCCGGTAGAGGCGCGCTTCGGACAGGACTTCCCGATCCGTTTTGACTTCCTGGATACGATCGGGGGAGGAAACCTCAGCCTACAGGTACACCCTACCATGCAATACATCCGTGACACTTTCGGTATCAGCTATACACAGGATGAAAGCTATTATCTACTGGATGCTACCCCCGGTGCAACCGTCTACCTGGGTTTGAAAGAAGATGCCCAACCGCAGGCATTCCTGGAAGCACTTCGGTAGGCACAGGAAGCAGGAGGTACATTGGATGTCGAAAAGTATATCAATTGCTGGCCGGCCAACCGGCACGACCATTACCTGATCCCGGCCGGAACCATCCATTGCTCCGGAAAAGGGGCTATGGTGTTGGAAATAAGCGCTACTCCGAGTATCTTTACCTTTAAGTTATGGGACTGGGGACGTATGGGACTGGATGGTAAACCCCGTCCAATCAATATCGGTCACGGGTCAAACGTAATAGACTGGAACCGCCGGACTGCCTATACCCGCGGACAATTAGTAAACCATACGGAAAAGATAGCCGAAGGAGAAGGCTGGATAGAAGAACGTACCGGGCTTCATGCAAACGAATTTATCGAAACGCGCCGCCATTGGTTTTCTGTTCCGGTGCTCCATACCACAGGAGGTGGGGTAAATGTATTGAACCTGGTTGAAGGAGAAGAGGCACTTGTGGAAAGCCCGTCGGGTGCATTCAGCCCTTTTGTGGTACATTATGCCGAAACATTTATCATCCCCGCCGCTATTGGCGAATACACGATACGGCCCTACGGCCTGTCGGAAGGGAAACAGTGTGGTACGATCAAAGCGTACGTACGCTTCCGGCAATAATACGTACGCTTCCGGCAATAAAAAGAGAGAATTATGGAAACAACAACCCCTTATTTATCCGATAACCGCATCGTGCTTACGCTCGATGCCGGAGGAACCAACTTTGTATTCTCGGCGATCCGTGCAGGTAAAGTAATCGCCGGCCCTGTTACCCTTCCGGCGATCCCTACCCGGGTGGAAGCCTGCCTGGAGCAGCTCCGGAAAGGATTTGCCCTGTTGATCGGCCAATTACCCGCAGCGCCGGTTGCTATTAGCTTTGCCTTTCCCGGCCCGGCCGATTACCGCAACGGGATTATCGGCGACCTGCCTAACTTCCCTGCCTTTAGGGGGGGTAGCCCTGGACCCCTTCCTGGAAGAACAATTCAACCTGCCGGTATATATCCATAACGATGGTAACCTGTTTGCCTACGGCGAAGCCCATGCGGGAGCCCTGCCGGAAATAAATGCCCGGTTACGGGCAGCAGGTAGCACCAAGCAATACCGTAACCTGATAGGAGTAACCCTGGGTACCGGCTTCGGAGCCGGTGTAGTCGTAAACGGGCAATTGCTGGCCGGCGACAACGACTGCGGCGGCGACGTCTGGTGCCTGCGTAACAAACACGATCCCGACGCTATCGCTGAAGAGAGTGTAAGTATCCGGGCTGTCCAACGGGTATACCGCGAGTTATTCGGCGAAACCGCTCCTTACAGCCCTGCCGATATCTTTGAGATCGCCTCCGGACATAAACCCAGTCATCGGGTGGCAGCCATTACCGCTTTTGCCCGGCTGGGTGAGGTCGCTGCCGATGTGATCGCAACTGCCCTCACCCTGGTTGATGGTATTGTTGTAATAGGAGGCAGACTGACCGGAGCCCGCGAATATATCCTGCCGGCGTTGATGCGCGAATTAAACGGAACCCTGCGGCTGGGAGAGGATAGCCGGGTAAACCGTACGCAAATGAAATTTATAACCTGGAGGAAGAAGAGGAGTTTGCCCGCTTTGCAGCCGGTGGTACCTGTGCTGTTCCCGTACCGGGAAGCAACCGCACGGTAGACTATGACCCTGCTAAACGGACAGGCGTATTGATCAGCAGGAACGGCGCCAGCCATTCTGTTTCACTGGGAGCTTACTTATATGCACTAAACCATTTATAAAACGAATTGATATCATGAAAAAGAGAGAAAGAAATACAAAACATTCCCGTATAGGAGCTTTCCTGTGTGGCCTGGCAACCATCTGCCTGGGATTAGGGCTGCCCGCTTCTCTGGCAGCAGAAAAGTTAACACAATATGTCGACCCCCGCATTGGTACCGCCCATTGCCGCTGGTTCCACTTTACACCGGGTGCTTTGTCCTTTGGCATGGCAAAACCGGGGCCTTCGACCAATGGCCATCTGGGTAATAAGGATGGCTGGGAGGCAACCGGATATGATTACCGGGATTCGTCAATCGAAGGCTTTCCCTGTTTCCATGAATTCCAGGTAGGCGGAGTGGTACTAGTGCCTTTAACCGGCCAGCTCACCACCATTCCGGGACCGGTAGATAACCAGGAAGGAATCGGCTACCGCTCTTTCTTCGACAGGAAAGACGAGGTGGCTACAGCGGGTTATTACTCGGTATGGCTACAGGATTACGATGTACAGGCAGAGCTTACGGCTACTAACCGGGTCGCTTTCCAGCAGTATACTTTTCCGGAGAGCAAAGAGAGCCATATCCTGTTTGATATTGGCAACTGGCAGGGAGAGAGCGGAGCGATAAAAGATGCTTCCGTATGGCTTACCGACGGGAATTGTGTGGAAGGATGGGTAGAAACACTACCCGAATATGTAAATAAGTACCAGCCGGGAGGAAGTGTTACCCTCTATTTCTCGGCTGTAACCGATAAGCAACCGGCCTCCTATGGCGCTTTTAACGGTGCGGATATCAAACCACAGCAAACCGGAATGACCGGCAAGGGTGCCGGGATCTACCTCACTTTCGAAACAGCCCCGGCGAACAGGTCACCGTCCAGGCAGGTCTTTCTTACACATCTGTCGAAAATGCCCGTGCCAACCGGGTAGCAGAGGCTACCGGACTCACCTTCGACCTGGCAAAGCAACAGGCAGAAGATATCTGGGAAGACTATCTGGGACGCATCCGGGCAGAGGGCTCCAACCGGGAAGACAAAGTAAAATTCTACACCGGCCTTTACCATGCTTTACTGGGCAGGGGCTGGCCAATGATATAAACGGAGCCTATCCCCGGCATAACGGATCCGTTGGACAGATTCCCCTCCGGGATGGTCGACCTGTACACAACTTTTATAATACGGATGCAGCCTGGGGAGGACAATGGAACCTGCTTCAGCTTTGGGCACTGGCCTATCCGGAATATCTGTCGGATTATATAAGCACCCATTTACTGGTGTATAAAGATTCCGGTTGGCTGGCCGACGGCATCGCCTGTAGCCGGTATGTATCGGGCGTAGGTACCAATCTTTTACCGGTATTGATCGCTGCCGCATGGCAGTGCGGTATACGCGACTTCGACTTCGAACTGGGATATGCCGCCTCCCTTAAAAATGAGTTGGAGGGCGAAAACCGTCCGTTGGGTGCCGGTAAGATAGATACCGATCTGTTTGTAAAATATGGCTATGTACCTCATGTGGAGAGTGGCGAAGGTCCGGATGAAGCCTTCCTTTTCTCAGCCTCCCATACGCTTGAATACTCCTATAGCGCCTGGGCAGTAGCACAATGGGCAGCAGCCCTGGGGAAACAGGCCGACTACGAACGGTTAACCTGGTTATCGAAAGGTTGGGAGCAGATTTGCGATCCGTCGTGCCACTTTGTAAGGCCGCGGCTGGCTTCCGGCGAGTTTATTTCCAATTTTGATCCTTTACAGGTATGGCGCAGTTTCCAGGAAGGGAATGCGTGGCAGTATACGTTTTACGTACCTCACGATGCTCCGGCGCTGATCGGTAAAGTCGGGAAGGAGCTTTTTACCGCCCGCCTGGATAGTATCTTTACCGTATCCCGCGGATTACTATTTAGCAGAGGCACAGAGATGGATGCTTTTGCCGGCCTGCAGACCTTGTATAACCATGGCAACCAGCCCTGCCTCCATATTTCATGGCTGTTCAATGAGGCAGATAAGCCTTCGTTAACTCAAAAGTGGGTGCGTGCTATCCTGGATGAGTTCTACGGAACAGATGGCTTGCATGGGTATGGATACGGGCAGGATGAGGACCAGGGACAACTGGGCGCCTGGTATGTGATCGCTTCGATGGGATTGTTTGATGTACAGGGGCTTGCTTCCACGACTTCTACATTCGGACTGGGGGCTCCGGTGTTTGATAAAGTGACTATTCGCCTGAATAATAAGTATTATCCGGGAAAGGAATTTACTATACAAACCCGCAATAATACAAAGGATAATTTGTATGTGGAAACATTCACATTGGATGGTTCTCCTTTGCAAACTCCCCGTTTACCGTTCGAAACCGTTGTAAAAGGTGGCAGCCTGGAAGTCGTTAAATCGGCTATATCTAAAGATAATTATAAGGAATAAACGAAAGCATATGAATACCAATCCTACAAAACCTGCCGGCAAGCACCCGATGTTACTTCCCGCCCTTTTTGGCTTTTTTATCATGGGGTTTGCCGATGTGGTAGGGATAGCGACCAGTTATGTGAAATATGACTTCCTGCTATCCGATACCTGGGCAAATATGCTTCCTATGCTGGTGTTTTTATGGTTTGCCCTTTTCTCAATCCCATCGGGGGTATTGATGGGGCGGATCGGGAAGAAGGCGACCGTTTTGTTGTCTTTCGCCATAACGATCGTGGGAATGCTTTTGCTGCTGTGCTTTTATAGTTATGCCTCCGTATTGATAGCGTTTGCTTTGCTGGGGATCGGTAATACGATCCTCCAGGTTTCCCTTAACCCGTTGGTGGCTGCTATTGTTTCCCCTGCCCGGGTAACCAGTACACTTACTTTCGGCCAGTTTATCAAAGCAATCTCTTCTTTCCTCGGGCCGCTTATTGTCGGAGGGGCTATGGTTTACCTGAGTAACTGGAAGGTTATTTTTATTATCTATTCGTTTATCTCTTTGTGCTCGTTCCTGTGGCTCTGGTTTACCAGTGAACCAGTAGCCGGGCAAGAGGTCGCTACTACTACTTTTTCATCTACCCTGGCACGTTGTAAAGATCCTTATATTGCCAGCCTGTTTGTAGGTATTTTATGTATCGTGGGCATAGACGTAGGATTAAATACTACTATCCCTAAGCTATTAATGGAAAAAAGCAGCATCACGCTGGTAGAGGCAGGTTGGGGGACCAGCCTCTATTTTGCAGGAAGGACAGTCGGTTCGTTTGCAGGTGCTTTTATACTGGTCAAATGTGCGGCACGGCGCTTTCTGCAATATAGTATGATCGCCGGTATCCTTACTTTTGCAGCTATGCTGGCCGGTAACCAACTGCTTTTGGTATTTGGATTCATTGTCTGTACCGGCTTAGCCTGCTCCAATGTTTTTTCTATCCTTTTCTCATTGGCCTTACAACATGATATGACGCATTCCAATGAGATATCCGTCTTGATAATCATGGGGGGTATTAGGAGGAGCCCTTATCACTCCATTGATGGGGTTGGTTGCCGACCACTTCGGACAGGTGGCAGGGATGTCGGTACTCTTCTTATGTATGTTCTATATTCTTCTTCTTTCCTTTAGAACTAAAAATGGATAGATAAGAGAAACCGCTGAATCTTTATTGCTATCCTGGATCGCGTGGTTACTGCTGTTGGTAACCCCGGACTGCAATTCCGTCCCAGGGAAAGTAAGTTTATTAAACTTGTATGGTGATAAATATATAGCAGATTATTAGAAAGTAAAAGTACTTTGTTCCCGGCGGGGATCGCACTAAAACGACCCGTTACAGTTATAAGAATAAAAGATTTTTAACTGTTCTGATGCGATCCCCGCCTGCGCGGGGAACAGGTAAAGATTTTCTATCCTATCCGGATTTTATTTTTACTGTGCATCCACAACCGATGGCACCAGCCTGACCGAAAGATCGGGCTTTGCCATCTCCCTGTCAAAGAGGAACAAAAACCCTGTGTTTTGGAAAAAAGGCAGGACATTTTGCCGGAAATATCCTGCCTTTTCCCGGTTTTATCACTTCTTATTGTCCAAAAAGATAATTTTCACAGAAATAAATCGTACCTTAGCGGAACAGACCAATATTTTTCGTAGTTTCAGTAGGTAATTTTGCCTGCCGGGCTGTATTAGTATCCTGCCAGGCTGTATTAGTATATAGATGGCTAATGTAAAATTGAAGCAAAAAACATCAGTAAATCAATTAGTCGGTACGCATATGTAACGTTGGAAAATAAATGTCAAATTACTAATTTATATTGTATATCATGAGAAAAAACAAAATCCGGGCTTTTGCTTTAGCCGAAATGCTGGCCCTGGCAGGGACTATTGCGGCAGACGAGCTGTTTGATCCGGTAGAATATGTTAACCCGCTGATGGGTACACAGTCTACTTATGAACTATCGACAGGTAATACCTATCCTGCGATCGCACGTCCGTGGGGTATGAACTTCTGGACGCCGCAAACCGGAAAGATGGGAGATGGCTGGACCTATACGTATACAGCCAATAAAATCAGGGGATTTAAACAAACACACCAACCAAGTCCGTGGATCAACGATTACGGGCAATTCTCTATCATGCCGGCAGTAGGTGCACCTGAGTTCGACCAGGATAAACGTGCCAGTTGGTTTGCCCATAAGGCGGAAGTATCACAACCTCACTATTACCGGGTATACCTGGCCGAACATGATGTGGTAACGGAAATCACGCCTACGGAACGTGCCGCTATGTTCCGTTTTACCTTCCCGGAAACAGATGATTCCTATGTGGTAATAGATGCGTTCGATAAAGGTTCGGAAATCAAGATCGTAGAAAATAACAAGATCATCGGTTATACTACCCGTAACAGTGGCGGTGTACCCGAGAACTTCAGGAATTATTTTATAGCTGAATTTGATAAACCATTTACCTATACAGCCACCTTTGCAGATGGCTCCCTAAAGGAAAATGCTATAGAGCAAAATGCCGACCATGTGGGCGCGGTAATCGGTTTCCAAACGAAAAAAGGCGAAAAGGTACACGCAAAGGTAGCCTCTTCGTTTATCAGTTACGACCAGGCCGCTATTAACCTGAAAGAGTTGGGTAGCGATACGTTCGATACATTGGTACAGAAAGGGAAAGACGACTGAAACAATGTATTGGGTAAAATAGAAGTGGAAGGGGGTAACCTCGACCAGTACCATACCTTCTATTCCTGCCTGTACCGTTCCCTGCTGTTCCCGCGTAAATTTTACGAAATTGATGCAAACGGCAATGTAGTACATTACAGTCCTTATAACGGTGAAGTATTGCCGGGATATATGTTTACGGATACCGGTTTCTGGGATACCTTCCGTTGCCTGTTCCCATTCCTTAACCTGATGTTCCCGTCGATTAACCTGGAAATGCAGGAAGGACTGATCAACACCTATAAAGAAAGCGGCTTCTTCCCGGAATGGGCAAGCCCGGGCCACCGTGCATGTATGGTGGGTAACAACTCGGCCTCTATCCTGGTGGATGCTTATATGAAAGGGGTGAAAGTGGAAGATCTGAAGACGCTTTACAAGGGGCTGATCCATGGTACCAAACATGTACACCCTGAAATCTCTTCAACCGGCCGCCTGGGACACGAGTATTACAACAAACTGGGTTATGTACCTTACGATGTAAAGATTAATGAGAGCGCTGCCCGTACCCTGGAGTATGCTTATAATGACTGGTGTATCTGGAAACTGGCAAAAGACCTGGGACGTCCTAAAAAAGAGGTCGACCTCCTTGCCAAACGCGCTATGAACTATAAGAACCTGTTCAATCCGGAAAGTAACCTAATGCGTGGTAAAAACCAGGATGGTACCTTCCAGTCGCCTTTCTCACCATTGAAATGGGGAGATGCCTTTACCGAAGGTAATAGCTGGCATTATACCTGGTCGGTCTTTCACGATCCGCAGGGATTGATCGACCTGATGGGAGGACGCGAAATGTTTATTACCATGATGGACTCTGTATTTGCCGTACCACCGTTGTTCGACGATAGCTATTACGGCCAGGTGATCCATGAGATCCGCGAAATGACCGTGATGAATATGGGGAACTATGCCCATGGTAACCAGCCTATCCAGCATATGATCTATATGTATAATTATGGTGGCGAACCCTGGAAAGCACAGTACTGGCTGCGGGATGTAATGAACAGGATGTATACCCCGGGTCCCGACGGGTATTGCGGCGACGAAGACAACGGACAGACTTCTGCCTGGTATGTATTCTCTGCATTAGGTTTCTATCCCGTATGTCCGGGAACAGACCAGTATGTAATGGGAGTTCCTTTATTCAAAAAGGCCACTTTGCATTTCGAAAACGGAAATTCGCTGGTGATTAACGCACCCCAGAACAGTAAAAAGAATATCTATATTGATTCGATGACTTTCAACGGGCAGGAATATACAAAAACATACCTGCAACATGCAGACCTGCACCAGGGTGGCGTGATCGAAATCAGGATGACAGATAAACCAAATACAAGCCGTGGCGTGAATGCGGAAGATTTCCCTTATTCATTCTCGGTAAACGATAAAGCATCAGTTGTAAGCGACAAGAAGAAAAAATAAGCCGTTATATGAAACTGAATCAACAATTTAAAATGTCAGGTATCCTAGGATGCCTGACATTTTGTGCTTCTTTCCTGGCCGTTGCCGGTGTACAGGCCGCAGAAGAAGCGCAGCAGAAAAACACCGGTGGACTATGTAAATCCTTATATGGGTAATATCAGCCACCTGCTTGTTCCTACTTATCCCACCGTACACCTGCCTAACAGTATGCTCCGGGTATATCCTGAACGGGCCGACTATACCGGTGACCGGCTGGCAGGTTTACCACTGATCGTAACCAGCCACCGGGGAAGCTCGGCTTTCAACCTTTCTCCCTCGCAGGGGGAGGAAAGCCTGTTGGAACCAGTTATCCCGTTGAGTTACGACCAGGAGAAGATCAAACCTTACCGCTACCAGGTGTATCTGGATGATGCGGGTGTGGAGGTTGATTATTCACCTTCGCACCAGAGTGGTATTTATAACCTGCTGTTCGAAGATAGTTCTACTCCTTACCTGGTGGTTAACAGCCGCAATGGTGAGCTGAAATATGATGGCAAAGCCATAAGCGGCTATCAGGTAATTGATGTGACCGATTATAAGTATGCCAATAAAAATACCCGGGTATACCTGTATGCGGAAACTGAGACGGCTCCGGTAAAAACGGGAGTGGTCCGTTCAAAAGGCTCGGTTGATTATACGCAGCAGGAGGTGGCTGGTAAAAATGCAGCCCTGGTAATGGCTTTCCCTGCCAATACCCCGGCTATAGCGGTACGCTACGGGATATCGTTTATCAGTGAAGAGCAGGCACGGAAAAACCTGCAACGGGAAATCACTACCTTTAGTGTAGATCAGGTTGCATCTGTAGCCCGCGACGTGTGGAATGACGAGCTGGGTAAAATCGCAGTAGAAGATGGTTCATGTGATGATAAAACCGTATTTTATACTTCCCTGTACCGCTGTTATGAACGCCCGGTATGCCTGAGTGAAGACGGGCGCTATTTTAGTGCTTTCGATAACCAGGTACATGAGGATAATGGCCGTCCTTTCTATACCGACGACTGGATATGGGATACTTACCGTGCCACCCATCCGCTACGTATCCTGATCGATCCGGAACGTGAAAATGATATGATCTACTCCTTCCTGCGGATGGCGCAACAGATGGGGACCGGCTGGTTGCCCACCTTCCCCGAAGTAACAGGTGATTCCCGCCGCATGAATTCTAACCACGGAGTAGCTACCATTGCGGATGCCTGGGTAAAAGGGCTGCGTGGCTTTGACCTGGAATATGCTTATACGGCAAGCCGGAAAGCCATTGAAGAGAAAACCCTTATCCCCTGGTCGGCAGAGCCTGCCGGATGGCTGGATGAGTTTTATAAAGAGCATGGCTATATCCCGGCATTGAAGCCGGGGAAGAGGAGACCGTATGCAATGTTTCGATCTGGGAAAAACGCCAGCCGGTTGCCGTAACGATGGGTACGGCCTATGATGAGTGGTGCCTGTCCGAAATAGCCCGTATGCTGGGACGTACGGACGAGGCTGGTTATTACCTCAGCCGTTCTTACAATTATCGCAACCTGCTGAACCCGGAGACCCGTTTCTTCCATCCGAAAGACAAAGATGGGGCCTTTATCGAAGGAGTGGATTACCGCTATTCCGGTGGCCTGGGTGCACGCGATTATTATGATGAGAACAATGGATATGTCTATCGCTGGGATGTACAACATAATGTGGCCGACCTGATCTCTTTGATCGGAGGAAATGAAGTTTTTACGGCAGCCCTCGATTCGATGTTTAACGAACCGTTAGGTATGTCGAAATGGCAATTCTATTCATTCCTGCCCGATCATACCGGCAATGTGGGACAATTCTCGATGGCTAATGAACCCAGTTTACATATTCCTTACCTGTATAACTATGCAGGTAAACCCTGAATGACCCAAAAGCGTATCCGCACCTTGTTACACCAATGGTTCCGTAACGACCTGATGGGTGTGCCGGGTGATGAAGACGGGGGCGGTATGTCGGCTTTCGTAGCTTTCAGCCAGATGGGATTCTATCCGGTTACTCCCGGGTCGCCCACCTATAATATCGGTAGCCCTGTTTTTACAAATGTGAAAATGAAGCTGGGTATAACGGAAAGGTATTTGAGATCAAGGCCAAGAATGCTTCAGCCGAAAATAAATATATCCAGTCTGCCCGCCTGAATGGCCAACCACTCGACCAGGCTTGGTTTGATCATGCTGCACTTGCCGAAGGAAGTGTATTGGAACTGGAGATGGGACCCAAAGCCAACAAAAGCTGGGGGATCTCAACCCCGCCGCCCTCTGTAGGCGTAAAGATGCAGGAATAGATCAGCCAATAAAGGCCCGAAAACATACTTGTTCCCCGTGAAAAGCGGGGATCGCATCAGAACAAGCTGTATAAAACCCTGCAAGGGTTAAAAGCAATAGCCCAGATACTATCTTATTATGCAAGTATAATAAGAAAAAATATATTAAATTTGTGCTTGATAAAGAGGTCGCTTTTTACATTTTGTATTGAGGTCCATCTAGTGTAGCCCCTCTCTGTATATAAGGGGCTACTTTTTTAGGTGCCCCATTCAAAAGCTCTCTTACCAGTCTTATCGAGTCTTATGGCTACTCTATTTTATGTGGATCATAGATTTTTATGTGGATCATAGATTTGCCCATTTTTCCAAAGCGTATAAATAAGCACCAGTAGTTTCCTTTGTACAGCCACATAGGCAACCATTTTTATTTTGCGTCTTTGATAGACCCTTTCCCATAGGGCTAAAAAGGTAGGTTTGTGCCATCTTTTGACATTTAATGCGGGCATGTGCAGCGCCCGCCTGATATGTGCATTTCTTTTTTGGAGATCCGGCTTCTTCCCACTCGTTTACCTGATTGGTTTTCTACTACATCATAGCCGGCATAACTGACCAGTTGGGCCACGGAGTTAAACATGTCGAAGAATCCTGTTTCAGATAGTATAACAGCAACAGTGTATTACACCTACTCCTTTTATAGAGGTTATGTTTTGTATCTTGCTGTATACCTCTGGGTCTTCTTTTACCATCTCTTCTACTTCTTGTTTTAACTGGTCAATATGTGTTTGTAGTAGATCCAGTTCACGCTGTATCTTTTCTTGCAAGTCTGCTCGCCTGTACCCGGATAACTCCAGGGCATGTAATTGGTTGGATAAAGAGGTATGGGTTACCTGGCAGCTTTCACAAAAGCGGGTGGTCTGTCGAAGTGCAAGGGATAAATCACTGGGGCGTTTCCATCTGTCAAGTAGATAATAGAAACCCATTTGTGAAAGTCCTATACTATCCATCTTATCGTTCTTTGATTTATGTCCCAAGGAGCGAAGGTATAGTTTGGCACGGCTGGGTAGGACAACACTTAGACCAAAGCCTTCTTTATCGAGATAAAGGGCCAGGTTTTCGTAATATACTCCCGTTGCTTCCATTACACATAAAAGGCGACTTTGCGTGTCTTTTACTTTCCGCCCAAGCCACTGTGTAAGATTCTTAAAGCCTGTTGCTTGGTTTGGGAACCTGCGGGTTGCTACTATTTTAAAACGACCTGTTACCGCATTTACTCCAAGGCATACGTCCAAGCTATCCTTTGATATATCTATACCAAGGCAGTAGGCTAATGTGTGGCTGGTTTCTTTACTGAAAGAACTCTTTTTACATCTTCCCTGCGTGATAATACTTGATTGCATTTTCATCTTTGTTTTGCATCATTAAATACTATTCTGATTATAAAAGAGTAAAAGAAGAGGTCATATGTCTGGGCTACTAGATCACACCAACTTCAGTATGTCTTTAGGGTAGAATTTTACCTCTTCTTTCTCTTTCTTTTCTAATTTTAATATATTATTTTATAATACAAAGATATAGCGTAGCGAACGGTACGCTGGGTAAAAATACACTCCTTTCTCAAGTTGCCAATTTACCAAGGAAAGATATTTTTCGATAAAATGAAATCCTTTCAGGGTTGTGTTTTATTATCTTCTTACCCAGGGTTAAGTGAGCGTAGCGAACGATACCCTGGGCTATTGCTAAATCCCCGCTGGGGATTGCCAAAGGGTAAAAATACTGTATAAAAATTAATTTTGAAAAATAGCTTCTTTGCGATCCCCACCTTCTCGCAGGACTTCAGTCTCAAAATCAATTTTCCGCCGAAGGGGGATCTCCTGATTAGTCATGGTCGAAAGATTTTCTTTCAGGCCGGAGGCTTGGTACACTCCAGCCCCGGGCAGCACCCGGGGTGTTACGATACCGCAGGTTGCGGACCGGAGGCCCAGTATAGTAATAGAATACCAGGATTGAGTAGAGCCCAACATCGGTTTTTAGTATACTGCACCTACGGTGGGCAATTACACAGCTGGTAACAAAACCCGTTAGCCCGGGCCTGGGATATCCTATCCCTACGGCCTGAAAGAAAATCTTCCGGTTATCTGCAAATAATATCTCCGTGTCTCTGTGTCTCCGGTGTTCCTATTTCTTTTTTATTCAATCCTTGCCGGAAAAACATAAATTAATTATCTTTGTGCACGGACACATTTAAAAATAAATACAAAAAGATTACGAAAACACTAACACTTTGTGCATTCTCAGTGGCATTTTGCCTGGCTTCGTGTGCAGGCGGTAATAAATCGGCCGGTACCGGCGAAAATATCCCTGCGGTTACTACGCAGGCCCTTGCCGACAATCAACTCACCCCGGAGGAAATAGCCGGCGGATGGGTGCTGTTATTTGATGGAAAAACAACCCATGGCTGGCGCGGAGCCCATAAAGAGGCTTTCCCGCAACATAGCTGGAAAGTAGAAGGCGGGGAATTAGCCGTCCTGGCATCCGGCGGCAGTGAATCAACCAATGGGGGCGACATTGTCACCGTAGGCGAGTATAGCGCCTTTGAACTAAGCGTCGACTTTAAATTAAGTGCAGGAGCCAATAGCGGTATCAAATACTTTGTTACCGAAAAAGAAAAACCCAGCGGTTAGGCTTTCGGTGTAGAATACCAGTTGCTGGACGACGAGCGCCACCCCGACGCCAAACTCTATACCACCTATCCGGGTAGCCGCACCCTGGCAAGCCTGTACGACCTGAAAGCCAGCGAAAATATCTCTTTTAAGGGGATTGGCGAGTGGAACACAGCCGTACTGAAAGTATACCCTAACAACCATGTCGAACATTGGCTCAACGGTGTCAAAGTACTGGAATACGAACGTTGCAGCGACGAATTTCGCGAACTGGTAAAAGGAAGCAAATACGCCGACCCTGCTTACCACGCAGGTGGTGCTTTCGGCGAAGCCCCTGCCGGCCATATCCTGTTGCAGGATCATGGCGATGAAGTATCCTTTAAGAATATTAAAATACGCGAGTTGAATAATATCCCTATCGGGGTCTTTGCTACTGCTGGTGTTATCCACGTTCAGTAGATTCTCCGGGAAATGTAAATAGTTATATAACACAATTTTCTCTGTCCCCCGCGCAGGCGGGGACTGCATTAGAACAAACCCTGTTTCCCTGTTTTTAACACTAAAACAGACGGAGGACTTGTTTATACATACTACTGGGATTACCCGGGGTGGGTAGGAGCCTTCTTTCTGCAACTCTTTTGCAGGGTTGCACCCCGGTATGTACCCCGCTACAGGGCAAAACATGAGCAGCTTAACTCTCTTGGTATTTTTAAGTGCAAAAGAGATAGTAAATCAGAATAAACCTCAACATCATCACTATGGAATTATCACAATTGAAAACGGCTTTAGCGTTGATAAAAGAAATTACTGCATTTAAGTTTGAAATAGAAAATAATGTGTTGGAAGAGCTTAGACTCTCTCGAGCAGGAGTGGATTAACCCTTCGTTAGAAATATCCGAAATAGCCCCATACGCAACGTTTGAGGAAGGAGTAATTTTAAAAAGGAAGAACTATATTACCTGCAAAACTGCCTGATAGACTTTGTTATTTTTACAGCCGAAGGTAATCCTATGAAAGCCATAGAATTACAAAGAGAATTCTACAGAGTATGTCCGGAAAAGCCAATCCACTGGATAATGCCGTGATATAAAACTTCTTCGGTCTTTTAAAGAGTGAGCTATTCCATTTACAGCAGTTTAATTCGGTGGAACAGTTGAAAAGAAACTAAAAAATATCCAGTGTTACAATACTAAAAGAATCAAACTCTCTTTACAAGGAAATGAGTCCTGTACAATACAGAACCCATTTTGAAAACTTATATTATAAATAATCTGTCCAACTTTTGGAGGTACTTCAGAAGGCGGGGATCGCACCGGAACTATTTGTTTGAGTATTAAAAATAAAAAATACTGTCTATACGAATGCGGTCCCTGACTGTGCGGGGAACTGAACCTGTTTGTTTTCATTTCTTATAGTAAAGATAATTGTATTCTTATTTGTATTTAAAATCTTCTGGCCACAATTGGATATACATCCTGTAGTTATTTACATTTTTTCTTAAAAAACAAAACCTTCTGTGGCTGCTATTTATATTATTACTGATTTAATGATTAAAACTTAAATGGTTATGAACAGTAGTACAGAAAACAAAATGGAAGGGTTGAAAAACCAGGCCGAAGGGAAAGCGAAAGACCTGGAAGGTAAAGCGCAATACAAAACCGGCGAAATGCAGGAAGATATGTCTGACTTTGCTGATAAAGCAAAAGTGAAAACGGAGGAAGCAACTGACAATGTAAAAGAAAAAGGACGTGAGTTTATGGATAAATTCAAAAGCGAAGATAAACGTAACGAAGGAAGTCCAAACCAACCGGGAGATTGCGTATAATTAAAAAATAAAAATAATAAGCTAGGCATAAAAACTGCTTTACCGCCTACCCGCAATTATTGGGTAATTGGTAAAGCAGTTTTTATTATATAAACTTTCGTCGAAGGGAATTTAGCTAATCCCCTTCAGCAAAAAATAAGACAGTATTAGTTCCCCGCGAAGGCGGGGATCGCACCAGGGCTGTCTGTTTTAGTATTAAAAACAGAAAAATACCGTTTGCTCCAATGCGGTCCCCGCCTTCGCGGGGAACAACGCCTTTATTCCTGTTACAACTTTTAAATTGCTTCTAAACCATTCCCATAGGCTATTTATTATCCTTTTATCCTGATCAACGACCGGAATTTGGTCTGTTCGCAAACTTTTTGCGATAGTTTCTAAGGAAAGTGGCGGAAATTGGGAAAAATGTTTACAATATTGGACTTTTTTCGTTCAATTTTTCGTTAATTCTTAGGCTAATTCAAAGAAAATAATATCTTTGTAGGCGTTTAATCGTAGAAAAACTACAATTCAAAAACACTATAGAAATGGATACAAAGATTCAGGAACTAACCGACAAAATCTACAGGGAAGGTGTAGAGAAAGGTAAAGACGAAGCTGCAAGAATCATTGCCGAAGCAAATGCCCGCAAGCAAGAGATTGTTCAACAGGCAGGAGTAGAAGCAAAAAATATTGTAGCAGCTGCAGAAAAACAGGCAGCAGAGTTAAAGAAAAACACGGAAACGGAACTGAAACTTTTTGCCAGTCAGGCAGTAGAAGCCCTGAAAAGTGAAGTGGTAAACCTGGTAACCGGCCAGATCACATCGTCCAATGTGAAGGCGGTAATGGCAGATACTTCATTTATGCAGAAAGTTATTCTGGAAATGGCTAAGGAATGGGTTAAGAATGAGAGTCTCACTATCCAGTCGGCCGACGCTGAAGCCTTGACAAAATATTTTGAATCGAATGCCAAAGATATCCTTGAGAAAGGAGTTAAGATTGAAAAGGTAAATGGTAAACCTGCTTCATTTGCTATTATCCCTGCCGATGGTTCGTATAAAGTGAACTTCGGGGAAGAAGAATTTATGGCATTTTTCAAAGAATTCCTGCGTCCGCAATTGGTAGAAATGCTATTCTGATATGAGTAAGTATTATTACCTGGTTGCCGGACTTCCTAATATTGCACTGGGCGATAGCAAGCTGACTTATACAATTACAGACTTCAGGAGAGAACTGGACGGGGTATTATCATCGGGAGACCAAAAACTGATCGATCTCTTTTTTCTTAAATTTGATAATGCAAACCTGCTTACACAACTACAGTGGCCGGATCGCGACAGCGACGAGCGGGGTACTATTACCAATGAAGAATTACAAGACCTGGTCAAACTGGTAAAAGACGATGATAATCCGCCGGCTAATACGTTGATACCTCCTTACTTTACCGATTTCCTGCGTAGTTATTTTGCGAATGAGGGAGCCGCAGAAGGAAGTACCGTTTCATGGGAAGATCGTCTGGCAACACACTATTATGCGTATGCCATGAAAAGCGGTAACGAATTTGTGTCGTCCTGGTTTGAACTGAACCTCAATATTAATAATATATTGACAGCCTATACCTGCCGTAAATACAACCTGGATAAAGCAGACTATATTATAGGTGATAATGAAATTGCAGAAGCCGTACGTTTATCCAATACCCGTGACTTCGGGCTGGGGGATACCCTCGATTACCTGCCTGCCCTTCAGCGCATAGCCGAAGAGCCTAACCTGGTGGAGCGCGAGAAGAAACTCGATCTGCTGAAATGGGAATGGCTGGACGAATATACTTTTTTCAAGCCGTTTGATGTCGAGAGTGTATTTGCATACCTGCTTAAACTCGAAATGATCGAACGATGGCTTACTCTTGATAAAGAAACCGGCGAACAGACCTTCCGGGAGATTGTCGGGTCTATGAAAAAAGGCAGCAAAAACGTACTGGAAGAATTTAAAAGAAACAATAATAAATAATTATGGCTACAAAAGGATTTGTAAAAGGGATCGTTTCCAACCTTGTAACCGTTGAGGTGGATGGACCGGTTTCCCAGAGCGAAATTTGTTACATATCCGTAGGCGGCGTTAAGCTGATGGCGGAGGTAATCAAAGTAATAGGAAAAGAGGCCTTTGTACAGGTATTTGAAAGCACCCGTGGGATGCGGGTAGGCGATGAAGCTGTATTCGAAGGCCACATGCTTGAGGTAGCACTGGGTCCGGGTATGTTATCACGTAACTACGACGGATTGCAGAATGACCTTGATAAAATGGATGGGATCTTCCTGCAAAGGGGAGATTATACGTATGCCCTGAACACGGAGAAACAATGGGATTTTACTCCTATCGCCAAGCCTGGCGACAAAGTGGCTGCCGCAGACTGGCTGGGTGAAGTAGATGAAAACTACCAGCCCCATAAAATTATGGTTCCTTTCGTACTGGAAGGTACCTATACGGTTAAAAGCGTGGTATCGGCCGGTAAATATACCATTAACGATACGGTCGCTGTCATAACCGATGAGGCGGGTAACGATATAAATGTGACGATGGTGCAACGGTGGCCGGTTAAGAAAGCGGTTACCTGTTATAAAGAGAAACCACGTCCTTTCAAATTACTGGAAACAGGGGTTCGTACGATTGATACGATCAACCCGATTGTAGAAGGGGGTACCGGGTTTATCCCGGGTCCGTTCGGTACCGGTAAAACGGTATTGCAACATGCTATCTCCAAACAGGCGGAAGCGGATATTGTAATTATTGCTGCCTGTGGTGAGCGTGCGAATGAGGTAGTGGAAGTGTTTACCGAGTTCCCCGAACTGGTAGACCCGCATACCGGACGCAAACTGATGGAACGTACTATTATCATTGCCAATACCTCTAACATGCCAGTGGCAGCACGTGAGGCTTCGGTATACACGGCGATGACTATTGCGGAATATTACCGTACGATGGGATTGAAAGTGCTGTTAATGGCCGACTCTACTTCCCGTTGGGCGCAGGCGTTGCGTGAGATGTCAAACCGTTTGGAAGAGCTGCCCGGACCGGATGCGTTCCCGATGGACCTTTCGGCTATTGTGGCCAACTTCTATGCCCGCGCAGGGTTCGTAAAACTCAACAACGGGACAACCGGTTCGGTAACCTTTATCGGTACGGTATCGCCGGCCGGTGGTAACCTGAAAGAGCCGGTAACAGAGAATACCAAGAAGGTTGCCCGCTGTTTCTATGCGTTGGAACAGGAGCGTGCCGACCGTAAACGTTATCCGGCGGTAAACCCGATCGACAGTTATTCGAAATACCTGGAGTATCCTGAATTTGAGGAATATATTGCCGAGCATGTTTCGCCTAACTGGATTGAAAAGGTAAATGAAGTAAAAACCCGTATGTTGCGTGGTAAAGAGATTGCCGAGCAGATCAATATCCTGGGCGACGATGGGGTGCCTGTGGCTTACCACGTTATTTTTTGGAAGTCGGAGCTGATAGACTTTGTGATCCTCCAACAGGATGCGTTCGACGAGATCGATGCGGTAACTCCCCTGAACCGCCAGGAATTTATGCTGGATAGAATAGTAGATATCTGTCGTGCCGAATTTAATTTCGATACGTTCCAGGAGGTAATGGACTACTTCAAGAATATGATCAATATATTCAAACAGATGAACTATTCTGTATTCGAAAGTGAGCAGTTTAAGAAGTTTAATGACCAACTTGACGCTCTGCTGGCAGAACGTATGGAAAAATAAGTAAGCATATGGCAACAAAAGCATTTCAGAAAATATATACGAAAATTACCCAGATCACCAAAGCTACCTGTTCACTGAAGGCAACAGGAGTAGGGTACGACGAGTTGGCATCGGTAGATGGTAAACTCGCCCAGGTGGTAAAAATTATAGGAGACGAAGTTACGTTGCAGGTGTTCTCGGGTACGGAAGGTATCCGTACGAATGCGGAAGTGGTATTCATGGGTAAAGCGCCTACGTTGAAGGTAGGCGACCAGCTGGCCGGACGTTTCTTCAATGCCTATGGCGATCCGATCGATGGTGGCCCGACGCCGGAAGGGAAAGAGGTAGAGATCGGTGGCCCGTCGGTAAACCCGGTACGCCGTAAACAGCCTTCCGAACTGATCGCTACCGGTATTGCGGGCATCGACCTGAACAATACACTGGTAACCGGACAGAAGATCCCGTTCTTTGCCGACCCCGACCAGCCTTTCAACCAGGTAATGGCGATGGTAGCACTGCGCGCCCAATCGGATAAGATTATTCTGGGAGGTATGGGGATGACCAATGACGACTACCTGTTCTTCAAAAATACCTTTAGTAACGCCGGTGCGCTCGACCGTATTGTAAGTTTTATCAACACAACGGAAGACCCTTCGGTAGAGCGTATCCTGATCCCGGATATGGCACTTACCGCTGCCGAATATTTTGCAGTAGAGAAGAATGAAAAGGTATTGGTGCTGCTTACCGATATGACTAACTATGCTGATGCGCTGGCCATCGTATCGAACCGTATGGACCAGATCCCGTCGAAAGATTCTATGCCCGGTTCGTTGTATTCAGACCTGGCGAAGATTTACGAAAAAGCGGTACAGTTCCCGGCAGGTGGTTCTATTACCATTATTGCAGTAACAACCCTTTCGGGTGGAGATATTACGCATGCGGTGCCTGATAATACGGGATATATCACAGAAGGCCAGTTGTACCTGCGCCGCGATAGTGATGTGGGTAAGGTAATTGTTGACCCATTCCGTAGTTTGTCTCGTTTGAAACAGTTGGTAACCGGTAAGAAAACACGCGAAGACCATCCGCAGGTAATGAATGCCGCCGTTCGCCTGTATGCCGATGCGGCCAATGCAAAAACCAAGATGGAAAATGGTTTCGACCTGACCGATTACGATAACCGTACGCTTGATTTTGCAAAAGATTATTCTGAAAAACTACTGGCAATTGATGTCAACCTCAATACGACCGAAATGTTGGATGTGGCCTGGAACCTGTTTGGCCGTTATTTTAAACCAACCGAGGTAAACATCAAACAGGAACTGGTAGATAAATACTGGAAAGAATAATAAGAGTAATAACATATGGCAATAAAGTTTCAATATAATAAAACATCACTTCAGCAACTGGAAAAGCAACTGAAGATGCGTGTGCGTTCGCTTCCTACCATTAAGAGTAAGGAGAGCGCACTCCGTATGGAAGTTAAGCGTACCAAGGATGAAGTGAAACGATTGGAACTGCAGCTTGAAACGGAAATTCAGAGTTACGAAAATATGGTCGCTTTGTGGAATGAATTTACACCTGAACTGATTGCAGTGAAGGATGTGAGTTTTTCTACCAAAAAGATCGCCGGTGTACTTACCCCCATCCTGGATGATATCCGGTTTGAGGTAGGTAAGTATAGTTTGTTCAATGCTCCCTCGTGGTTTCCCGATGGGATCGAACTGTTGAAGAAGCTGGCACATACCGGTATTGAAGCTGAATTTACCAGCCTGAAGCTGGAGTTGTTGGAACATGCCCGGAAGAAAACTACTCAGAAGGTGAATCTTTTTGAGAAGGTACAGATCCCGGGATATAGTGATGCGATCCGGAAAGTGAAACGATTTATGGAAGACGAAGAGAGCCTTTCGAAATCGTCACAGAAGATCATGCGGGCAAATCAGGAAAAACGTAAGAAAAAAGAGGAGGCTGGAGCATGATTTCGAAAATGAGTAAATATGCCTTTATGGTATACCATAAGGAGTATAATAGTTTTTTGTCGCAACTGCGCGACCTGGGTGTGGTACATATCCAGGAGTTACGGTCTACTTACGAGAATACGGAACTGCAATTGATTTTGTCGCAGCGCAAGCGTATTAACCAGGTAATGCGTGATATGAAGAAACTGAACAGCCAGGAAAAGGATGTTCAGCTGGCTCCTGCACGTGCGGTTACCAAAGAGGAAGGATTAGGGCTGCTGAAAACGATAGAGGAGTTGCAGGAAAGAAAGTTGCAGCTTCAGACCAGTAAAGCAGCCCTGGATAAAGAGATTGATTATATGCAGATATGGGGTAATTTTAATTATACCCATCTAAGCCGTTTGAAACCGGCGGGTTATAAGGTCACTTTCTTCAGTTGTCCGAACTCTAAGTTTGATCCGGCCTGGATAGACGAGTATAATGTGATTGAGATCAACAATGTACAGTCGGTATCCTATTTTATTACGATCACTCCTAAAGATGTTGTAATTGATATTGATGCCGAACGGCCGAAAATGCCTGAAATGGGCCTGGATGAATTGCAGGCCTCGTATGCGCAGAAAGAGGAACAGGTTGAAGCCATTAACCGGGAACTGAAAGCACGTGCCGTAAGCGACTACAATACCTTACAGGCGCTGGATAACCAGTTGCAGGACGAATATAATTTATCCAATGTAATGATCCAGACAGAGGCACAGGCCGACGATAAGCTGATGTTACTGGAAGGATGGACGCCTGTGGAGAATGCGCCTGCACTGGAAGCTGCCCTGGATGCGGAAGGCTTCTATTTCCAACCTCTGGAGATAGCAGAGGATGATAAAGTGCCTATTCAATTAAAGAATAATAAGTTCTCGCAACTTTACGAGCCGATTACCAAAATGTTTGCGCTTCCTAAATATACGGAATTTGACCCGACCCCTTTCTTTGCACCCTTTTTCATGCTCTTTTTCGGGCTCTGTTTCGGTGATGGAGGGTATGGTCTGATTATGTTCCTGGTATGTACTTATTTTAAAATGAAAGTACCTGCGGAGTATAAACCATTTTTGTCGCTGTTCCAATTGTTTGGCTTGTCGGCTGTTGTGGTGGGAACTTTAACCGGATCGATCTTTGGTGTAGACCTGGCTACTGTTCCGGCACTGGTTAAAGTAAAAGATTACTTTATCTCAAGCGATAACCTGATGACTATTTCGATTGTACTGGGTTTAGTGCAGATTATTTTCGGAAAGGTGGTAGCTGCTTTGCAGACTCATTCGCAGAAAGGATTTAAATATAGCCTGGCTTCATTCGGATGGGTATTTACCATACTTGCTTTAGTTTGTGCATTTGGTTTACCCGCTTTGGATGTACATTTGCCGGATATGGTTATAACCATTATGTATGCAATCGCAGGTGTGGGACTGTTAGTTGCCTTATTCTATAATTCGCCGGGAAAGAATATATTTGTCAACCTGGGTTCGGGTTTATGGGCTGCTTATAATAATGCCTCCGGCTTACTGGGCGATACCTTATCCTATATCCGTTTGTTTGCCATTGGATTAACCGGTGGTATTTTAGGAGGTGTATTTAATTCGCTTGCTATTGACCTGACAGATGGGTTACATATTATTCCTAAAGCGATTTGTATGACCCTGATCCTGGTATTCGGGCATTCGCTTAATTTTGCCCTTTGTACAATCAGTTCCCTGGTACACCCTTTACGCCTGACATTTGTGGAGTACTATAAAAATGCAGAATTTGAAGGAGGAGGAAAAGAGTATACTCCTTTTAAAAAAGCATAAACATTAATCAGTAATAAAATCAATAAAACAAAATAATTTAAAACATAATTTAGTATGGAACCAATTTTATTAGCCTATTTAGGTGTCGCATTAATGATTGGATTAACCGGTATTGGAAGTAGTTATGGTGTAACGATCTGCGGTAATGCAGCAGTAGGAGCAATGAAGAAAAATCCGGATGCACTGGGTAGTTATATTGCATTAAGTGCGCTTCCCAGTTCGCAGGGATTATATGGATTTGTAGGATATTTTATGTTATCAAGCTATCTTGTGCCGGATATTACGATGATGAACGGGGCTGCCGTATTTGGTGCCGGTTTAGGTTTAGGACTGGTTGGTCTGTTCTCTTCTATCCGCCAGGCACAGGTTTGTGCGAATGGTATCCAGGGTATTGCTGCCGGTAAAGATGTATTTGGTGCTACTATGGTATTGGCCGTATTCCCCGAGTTGTATGCAATTCTTGCATTGCTTGTACTGATTCTGATCGGTGGAGCCTTGTAATGTATTAAATAACGATTAATTAATTGAGAAAGCCTCCTGTTGTACAGGAGGCTTTTTTTTGTAAGATCTTTAAATAAACTGATACTTTTAGTTTTTTAACTATAATGATTAGTTGGTGAACTAAAACTTTTAGTTTATTTGTGAAAATAAAAGCCATATGAAAAGACTAACATGCAAAGAGGAAGAGATCATGGAATTTTTCTGGCAAAAAGAGGCTTTGTTTGTAAAAGAATTTTTAGCCTTTTATACGGATCCGAAACCTCATTTCAATACTTTATCTACCACCGTAAGAGGGTTGGAGGAAAAAGGATTTCTTTCTCATCATACCTTTGGTAATACCTACCAGTATTTTCCTGTCATTTCAAAGGAGGAATATAAAAAAGGCACATTGAAAAATGTGATAGCCCGCTATTTTAATAACTCTTATCTGGGGGGCAGTCTCTTCCCTTAT
This sequence comes from Tannerellaceae bacterium, assembly GCA_021204405.1. Classification (GTDB taxonomy): domain Bacteria; phylum Bacteroidota; class Bacteroidia; order Bacteroidales; family Tannerellaceae; genus JAJPZJ01. The sequence continues at coordinate 25,837 of JAJPZJ010000096.1, forward strand.
CGAAGAGGAAGAGATAAGCATTGAAGAACTGAAGAAATTAATAGATGCAATCGATAAAGGGGAGGGAGGAAAATAACGATGGGTACTTTTATTGCCTATATCATCCAGTCGGCACTTTTTTTGCTGGTATTTTACCTGTTTTATAGCCTGGTATTAAGTAAGGAAACGTTTCACCGGATAAACCGTTTTGGTTTATTGGGACTGATTGGTTTGTCAGCCGTTTTACCTTTTATCAAACCCTCTTTTTTTGCTGCTCCTACCGTACCCAACGCATTGGTTAACCTACCGGATGTAAAGTATATTGAACCCATACAGCCTTTGGCAGAAAATAATACGGATTGGATATGGGTTGTTTTGCTGGCTTCCTACCTGGCAGGGGTAGTTTTTTTCTTTTGAGGTTTATATATAGCTATGTGTTATTATTCAGATTACTGAAGAGGTGTAATAAGATACAACTCGAAGATGGACTGGTATTATTATTATCCGATAGGATGGTAGCTCCCTTTAGCTGGATGAAATATATCGTTATTTCCCGGCAGGATTACGAAGAAAATGGGCGGGAAATACTTATCCATGAAAAAGAGCATATCCGTTTAAAACATTCCTATGACCTACTTTTCTTACAGCTTTACCAGGTTATCTATTGGTTTAATCCTGTAGCGTGGCTCCTGAAAAGGGAATTGCAGATTATCCATGAATATGAGGCCGATGAAAAGGTATTGCAGACAGGCATCGATGCAAAGAAATATCAACTATTATTAATTAAAAAAGCTGTTGGTTCACAGCGCTTCACTTCTATGACCAACAGCTTTAATCACAGTAAATTAAAAAGCGTATTACTATGATGTTAAAAAGAAAATCTAATCCCTGGTTGCGGTTGAAGTACCCGTGTGTACTCCCGCTCAGTGCTGCTATGGTAGCAACATTTGCTTATCCCGGTATCGCCCGTGCTATTACGGATCTATCGGCAGTCAAATTTAGTGAAATAATTCCGGTTACGGAAAAAAGTAACCAACATCAGCAGAATAATAAAGAGTTATCCACCGATCCTTCTGCCCGGATAATGGACCAACCATTATTCCTTATTGATGAGGTTGAGGCTACACAAGCAGAGGTAGATGTTTTGGATGTAAAGGATATCGTATCGATAGATGTTATAAAAGACCAGCCAACCTTATTGCAATATTATAGCCCTTATTATGGAACTAAGGTAAAAAATGGGTTAGTAAAAATAGTGACAAGTAAAGCAATAATTAATCATCCGAATAATCATGTTTCAAAAATGCCGGATAGGATGGGCATGGGAAAACCTCTGGTGTTATTGGAGGGAAAAGAAATTTCATATGAAAAAATGCAGGAGCTTGACAACGAGAAGATCGAGAGTGTAATGGTTTTTACAGCCGATAGTCCGGAAGTAAGGGAATATGGTGAGAAAGCAAAAGATGGATTAGTAAAGATCGTTATGAAAAAGTAAGGGTTGAAATCATTACAGATCAGGATGGATATTTACTCCATCCTGATCTCATCATATAAATTCTTCAAACGTTCCCGCAGGTGTAATACCGCATATCGTTTTCTGGATATCAGTGTATTTACCGTAATCCCTGTTGATTCGGCAATCTCCTTAAAGGAAAAACCTTCCAGTTCGGTCAGCTCGAATACGCTTCGTTGCTCAGGAGGTAATTCCTGTAACGCACTTTCCAACTCTTCCCATACCAGTGAGCGTATATACTCATCTTCCGGAGATGCGCCTTCGTCGAAAAAATCGGCAAAGGTGAAAGCTTCTTCATCTTCAGAAAGGAAATAGGGCAGGCTATCTTCTGTATGTTTCCTGCTTTTGTCAATAATCTGGTTGCGGGTAACCGAATATAACCAGGCGGATAATTGCTTGATAGGGTCGGCATTGTTATTCGCTTTTACCAACTGGTAGAAAACGTTCTGTAAGATATCTTCCACATCTTCATTGGAAGGAATCCGTTTCTTTATATATCCCCGTAACTGGGCCTGATATTTTTTGAAAACATCAGTGAGGTTCAGGGTGCCGGTCAGCTCTGTAGTACCAGGCGATTTGTTCATGGATGGGGCAGGTTATTGATTTTCAGTCTCCACCGTTTCACTGGTTTCTTTGGCCGGCTGTTTCCATGGGTGGCAGAATCCATGATGGGTTTCCATATGTTTGCGGATAAAGTTGCGCTTTTCTTCCGGTGACATATCTTTCAGAGACGAGAAAAATTCGTTATGATGATGGTGATGTTTCATCAACCAACCCGGATGATGTAGTTTAAAACCTCCCAGTAAAATACGTGCTAGCACCAATAAACCTGCCGCCTGCCAGTAAGTAATTACGCTAACACCTGCGAATAACGCAGGTAGTAACGCATTCCATAAAAGCATCGTAACGGCTGTGATAGCTGCGAAAGCTACGATAAAAAATAAAAATCCCCAGATAAATTTTGTTCCTCTTCTAACCATAAGTATATTATTAAATTTATTTTTTGAGTAAAGATACTGTTCTCTCTTCTCTTTAACCAGCTTAATTCAAGCATTTTTACTGATCAGCGTAATAGCTCTTATTAATGAAGACGATCCAGCAAAAAAGATATTTTAAAAAGAAGAAAAAAAAATCAGGAATAACAGCGCTGTATATTTTAGGTAAATCGGTAGAGATTGTATATTTTTGTTAGGTGTTGAAGATTTTCTTCTTCCATACTTAGTAATATATAATACTAACTTAAAAACCAATATCATGATTAGTAAAAAAATAGAACAGGCACTGAATGCGCAGATAAATGCTGAATTATGGTCGGCATACCTTTACCTTTCCATGTCCATACCTTTACCTTTCCATGTCTGTTAATTTTTCGGTAAAAGGCCAGCCCGGCTTTGCCAACTGGATGAGCATCCAATTTAAAGAAGAACAGGATCATGCTATGAAATTTATAAACTATCTTTTGTCGCGTGGCGGAACTCCTTTACTTAAACCTATTGAAGAAGTAAAAACAGAGTGGGCAACTCCATTGGAAGCTTTTGAAGATACACTGGAATATGAGCAAAAAGTAACTGCCATGATCAATGAGCTATATTCAATCGCACTGGAAGAGAAAGATTATGCTACACAGTCTATGTTGAAATGGTTTATCGACGAACAGGTTGAAGAGGAGGAAACAGCGCAGGGTATTATTGATGCCTTGAAGATGATAAAAGATAATGGTTTTGGAATCTATACATTAGATAAAGAATTAGCTAGCCGGACTTATACTCCACTGGCTGCTGAATAAATAGAAATCTGATAAAACGAAGCTAAATGTCTCAAAGGTCCTGATAGTTCCCTACGAAAGTGGGGACGTAAGGCAGTCTTAGCCAATCGCACAGGAACAGACGGTATAAGTTACAAAAAGATAGATACCTGCCTGTTCTTTTGCGATCCCGGATCAAGTCCGGGAACACGTTGTTCATTTACTTTTCTGTAAAGTGTAGTTTTGAGACAGCCTCTTCGCTCGCCGGAGGGAATATATGATCCAGTATTGACCGGAAGTTTTTGAGTCCCGAAGGGACGGCTTATCCTAGCCCAGTACGCAGTGCTGGGTGGTTGGTATTTTGTTTTTCTGAGTCCTGTAGGGTAGGGTGCTCAGAATTTGTTTTCTAATATTCTCTATGCTGCTAATATTCGATTTCTTTTATGTGCTTGATTTATGGAAAGAGTTTTCTCTTTCCATCGTTTAATATCTTCTAAGGATACCTCTTGTAGTACCTGTTTGAAGTCCTTTGATTTCATAGTTGTCTTTTTAGTTAAAAGAGGAAGTAAAAGTATAGATTGGGTAACTCCATACAGTGGATTGGCAGCTTTGCGTCTTTTATACACAGAAAAAAGAGATTCTACAATATCGGAAGACAGATGTAAGGGCAGGTTGTTTTGGGGGAATTTAGGCTTCTGCATACTGAGATAATCATCTATTAAAGAAGCTAATTTTCTTTGTCTATGCGTTTTTCCTGCCAAATGTAAGCGAAGTCTTTGTTGCTCTTGTGTAAGAATCTTGTTATTTAACCCATCTTTTTTAAGTCTATGATTTATTTGGTCTACCACAGTAAATGATTCCTCCAGTTCATCGATTAAAGAGCTGTACTGCCCTATAAAAAGAAACAGGGCTTTTTCCGGTCCTAGTTTATGCATATTTTCTTTGATTCTTGAAGACCATTTAATCACTTCTCTAAGATTCATAAAACGAGCAATGGTTCGCTGGCAAGGAGGTAGTAAATAAGCCATAGGAGTCATAATGTATTTAAGTCTAAGGGCTGAGAGTTTTTTCATATGTTCTTTAAAATCAGCTTCTTCTTTGTAAGTCTTTTCCAGGCACAAGGCCAGTGTATGACCTACATCGGGTACATGGTCACAATCAAGAAGACCAATGGCTTTCTTTAGTTTTGTATCGTTATCACTCAGTATATAGGATGGCCGTGAAGAGAATCCACACAGACTCTTCTCTACAACCTGAGTAATAGAGTCGCTATCCCATTTTTCTTTGACACTTATATCCAGAATCTGTACATCCTTGCATAGCTATGGCAAGGTTGGTTTCCTTGTGGGCTTTTACACCAAGAGTTAATAACAGACGTTCACTTCCAACCAGCATACTCTCATCAAAAATAAGAGCATATTCATCTTTTGAGGTTTTTATTTGAGGGTCTTTATATATTTATAACCACTTTTTTGTATCCACGATGAAATTGTGTTAGCACAAGGAATACGAGGTAAATTCCACTCTAATAGATCATTAAGAACAGATATGATTTTGCTCACTGAACGAAAGCCACAAAAACTTTCTATATAAAGACGACTACTTAAATGGACTATAAATTCATCGTAGCTATGATGTCTAATACTTCCTCTATAGATTTTACCTCCTTGGGTAAGTTTTTTTTAATTCTTTATTTTCCTTGCTCAATTCCTTGTTTTTATCTTTTGATGCGGTTAGTTTTTTCTCTAAAGCGCATAACTTATGCTCTATAGAGCTCAATTTCTTCTCTAATTCTTTCTCCCCTTTACTCTTTCTTTCTATTTGATAATAACCTGATTAGACTACAAATATCAGGCTTTTTTTACAATTCATCAAATTAAATTCTGAGCACCCTACCTGTAGGGACGACATATCAGAAATATGGATCTTAATACTATTTTTATGCCGTGCTTTGGCTAAGGCCGACCTACGGTTCAGCACTCCGGTATTACTCCATTCTTACTACCCAGGGCATTGTCCAGGGCTAGGATAAGCCATCCCTTCTGGACTCAAAAATGCCTAATCACGGCTCCTGACACCCGGCAGGCGAGGGTCAGGAGCCGTAGGTCGGCCTTAACCCAATCCCCTTCGGCGGAAGTAAGTACTCACCTGGTAGATACCGTCTTTATAGCACTCCGGAAAATCTAATCCAGATAAACCTCTTCCTGTTGTTGGAAGAAACGTTGAATCTGCTCCGGTAAAACGCGTTCCAGGGATAACTCCGGAAGTTGGTCTTTGGCGAAAAATCCTTTATCCAGAATATCGAAAGCGCTGGTAAATGTCCCACCGGTAATTTTACATAAAATGAAAAACTTATATACATAAAAGGGAATAGGAGGATGAGGGTGGCATTTCGTATCCATTACAGCCAGTAGTTTCATCGCTTCTACATCTAATCCGGTTTCTTCTTTTACCTCTTTTACAGCTACCTCTTTGGGAGTATATCCAACATCGGCCCAACCACCGGGAAGCGACCAGCATCCGTCGTGCTTTTCTTTTACCAGTAGTATCTCCTTTTTTTCATTAAAAACGACAGCCCGGATATCTACTTTGGGAGTTACATATTCTTTCATAGGCGTGTAACATTCACGAATGATATTTTCTTCTACTCCTGTAGAAAGTGCTATGAGCTTATCACTTATAGTGGTTAACTCCTCATATCTTTCGGTATCATATTCGCTTAGTGAATAAGTAAGCCCGTTCTGGGCAAGTGCTCGGACCCGCTGGGCAAGGATAATAATTTCTTTATTGGGATTCATATCTTATGGGAATTATTTAGAATAGATTTTATATTATACTAACGGATTACAGGATGTATTCGTATAAAATAATTAAATATAAGTTTAAGTGCTTTTAAATAGTTTCGGCTTCAAGAACAAAGCTCTTCTTTAAGCTTCAAGAACAAAGCTCTTCTTTAATATGTTAAGATACAACGAATAAATCGTTTAAAAGAATGTTTAATTAAAAGAATGGGAGGATTTTATATGAAACCGATGAGAAGAAATCAGCATTGGCTACCGGATGTGTTTAACGATATGTTTTATAACGACTGGATGTTTAAATCAAATGCGACCTCTCCGGCTGTAATATTATCGAAACAGGTAATGAATACAAAGTGGAAGTAGCTACTCCGGGATTGGCTAAAGAAGATTTCAATATAAAGATTGATGATGACAACAACCTGGTTGTCTCCATGGAGAAAAAAGAGGAAAATAAAACAGAAGGAGAAGATAAACGGTATCTGAGACAGGAATTTTCTTATAGTAAATTCCAGCAAACACTTGTTTTGCCTAAAAATGTGGATAAAGATAAGATCCAGGCAAAAGTCGAAAATGGGGTATTGAATATAACAATTCCTAAAATTGACGAAAATAGTGCTGCCAAAGCGGAAAAAACAATAGAGATCCAGTAATAACCGACATCTGATGAGGCTATCTTAAAAGTCTTGATTAGTTCCCCGCGAAGGCGGGGACCGCACAGGAACAGCCGGTATAAGTTACAAAAAGATCGATACCGGCTGTTCCTGTGCGATCCCGGATCAAGTCCGGGAGCATTTCATTTATTTACTTTTATGTAAAGTATATTTTTGATACAGGCTCATTTTTATAGAAGAAGCCAGAGGGCCGAGAAGAGGGTAATAACAATAATAAAAAGCCGGTAACTCTTTTCCGGTAGTTTTTTTACAAACCAGATACCCAATAAAGTACCGGCTAAAATAAAAGGAATGGATACCAGACCCAAAAAAAAGCGAAGCCGTATTGATATTATTCCAGGCAAATACCTGCAAAGGCAATTTTAAATAATTAATTACCAGAAAAAACCAGGCACTTGTTCCCATAAAACTATATTTGGGGAGTTTCATGGAAAGGAGGTAAACGGCCATTACGGGTCCGGCCGCATTTCCGATCATGGTTGTAAATCCACCCAGCAGGCCAAACAAAGGTCCGTACCACCATTTATTTGTTACTTCTATATACTTACCCCCTTTCTCATTCGCCAGCATCACTCCCATTACAAATAATATGCAAATCCCCATTAAGGTACGGAATTGTTGTGGAGGAATGAATGTATCTACCAGTAAAGCCACGCCGAAGCCTGCCAGTGCAGCGGGTAAAAGTTTAAAAATATATTTCCATTCAGCCTGCCGGCGATAGTAAAATACAGCCACCAGGTCGGCAAAACATAGCATAGGGAGGATAAGCCCGGTAGAAGGCTTGGCTCCGAAAGTAATAGCCATTAGCGGAATAGCCAGCATGGAAATACCTTGTATCCCTGTTTTTGACATACCGATCAGCAGGGCACTGACAAATAAAATAGGCCAGTCTGCATCTCCTGTGATCCATGGTGATAAATCGGGTATCATCTGTTTATTTTACCGCAAAAGTAATCTTAATAGAGGGTTAAAACAAAATAATATCTCCGGATAGGGTAAAGTAGAATAGATTTTTAATGTATCTTTGAATGAATATCAATAATCTGCATAACTAAGTACATGTCACAGGAAAGCGGGCACATAACGTTTAAAGTCATTTCCGGATATATATTCCTGATAATCGCTGCCATCTGTTCAGTGGTTTATATTTTTAATATAATAGAAGAAATTGCCGAAGAAGAGGACGTAGATAATAATTCCCGGTTGAAAGTTTATCTTGTAACCAATACCCTTTCCTTACTTTATGAAAGTGAAGCACTGGGACAGTTGATAGGTACCAGTGGGAATGAAGACCTTTTCCGGTTTAACAGACCTTTGAATAAAGCCAGGCAAAATATGGACTCCCTGCGTACCTTGGTTACTGATTCTGCTTTATTATTAAAAATAGATACGGTACAGTTGCTGATTGAACAAAAACGATGGAATACCCGCCGGCTACTGGAGACCTGGAGTGATACCAATACCGAGCGTTTATATGCAGAGAATATTGAGCGGGTAATAGCCATCCAGGATACTATTATTATTCAACAGGAAGAACCCAGGGATACCTTCGGGATAGTTCCTATAGTAGAAATGATACAGGATACAGTGGTTGTACCGGGTAGGAGAAGGGGCTTTTTCCGGCGTCTGGCAGATGCATTCTCTCCTACTCATGGGGATACGACTGTGATTCTGAACACTACCAGGTATATTATTACGGATACACTGGATGTCTCCTACAACCCTACCGATACGATAGTCAGTGTATTGAAGAACCTACAGGACAGTGTGGCCGACCAACGTAAGCAATTGATAGACCAGCTGCTTGCCAGAGCTGCAAGTTTACGCTATAACAATAGTATGATTACCAGTAAGATCAACCAGATCTTACGTGATATTGAAGAAGAAGAGAATCATGCCTCTTTTAGTAAAATGAGCCGGAAACAGGCTCTTCTGCGTGATACGTCTCAGTTGATTGCTACCATTGCTGTTTTTTCAGTGGTAGTTACTATTATTTCTAATCCTGATTATACGGGATATTTCCAGAAGTAAATATTATAGAAAGCAGTTGGAAAAGGCGAAACTATACGCCGAAAATTTATTACGTATTCGTGAAAAGCTGATGTTTACCATTAGTCACGATATTCGGGCTCCGTTGTCTTCTATATTAGGATATATTGAATTATTACAGCAGCTCCAGCCAGGAGAGCGGCAACAATATTACCTGGAAAATATGACCAGTTCTTCCAACCATATTCTCTCACTGGTAAATGACCTGTTGGATTATCAACGGCTGGAATCCGGCCAGATGGAGATACAGACAGTACCTGTTAATATGGAAGACCTGTTCCGGGATATATATGATAGTTTTAAACCGTTGGCAGATGTAAAAGGACTTGATTTTTCCTGGAGTATTACTCAACCTGATGTCCGGCAGTTATATCCGGCAGATCCTATCCGCCTGCGGCAAATAGCAGGCAATCTATTATCAAATGCTATAAAATTCACTTTAAAAGACAAAGTAAAACTCATAGTTTTTATAGAAAGAAAACTGGCTAATCCATGGATGTTGACATTTCGGGTGAGTGATGAAGGTCCGGGGATTGAGAAAGCAGACCAGGAAAAGATTCTTGGAGAATTTACCCGCTTAGAGGGAGTACAGAAAGAAGAGGGATTTGGCTTGGGCCTTTCTATTACCAGTAAGCTGATAGAGTTAATGGGAGGGCATCTGAATATTTCGAGCCGGGCAGGAAAAGGGAGTGACTTTACTGTCGTTCTTCCTGTAGGAGAGCCGGTGGAAATGCCGGAAGTAATTCTTCATCCGGTAGCAGCACCTCACTCTTCTTCTGCAATTACTTTATCTTCCGTCCGGGAAATAAATTGTCTGATTATTGATGATGACCCTGTACAGCATATGCTGGTAGAAGAAATATTGAAGCAGGCAGCTATTGAAACGGCATCCTGTGACAATCCGGAAAGTGTTTTGGAGTTGTTAGGTTTGCAACCATTTAATATTGTTCTGACAGATATTCAGATGCCGGGAATGGATGGATTCCAGATATTGGAACTGATACGGACTTCCGGCATACCAGGTACGGCTGATATTTCTGTTATAGCCCTCTCGGCAAATCAACAATACCCTGAATCTTATTATAAAAAGGCAGGGTTTGCCGGCTTTTTAAATAAACCCTTTTTAGCCAATGAACTGATCTCTTTATTAAATAAGTTGCTATCTTTGGAATTGGAGAGTAAAAGCAATCGGGCGCTGGATTTTACTTCGTTAACAGCTTTTGCAGAAGATGATAAAAAAGCCTCTGTTTCTATTTTAAAAACATTCAAAAAGGAAACAGTGAAGAACCTGGAACTTCTACGCCGTGCCAGGGAAGATGGGGATCCGGGAGTTGCCGGTGCAATTGCTCATAAATTAGTACCATACTGTACAATGCTTAAAGCTGCTTCGCTGGTCAACGTATTGAAAGCGTTGGAAGAGCAAGGTGCTATGCCGGCTGGTCAGGAATGGTTTGACCTCTTGTCGGAAGTAATAGCACGCATTGAAAAACTTCTTACGGAAATAGATTCGGTGATATCTTCATATGGGGAATAATTGAGGAATGAGGCGGGGATTTTTCCACATATGCTACACTCTTCCACAGTTTTCGTTAAGTCTTTATTTCCTAAATTGAAAATCAGGTTTTAAGTTATTTATTTGATACTTATCCGTTTCCATTCTTTTGGATATCAGGATTACCATGCGTTTAAGATTTTGGCATACTATTAGTATTATATTATATGTCATATTAAAGCGTTTCTACATTTAAACCGTTAAAATTGCAATTATGAAAAAGTTTTTAGTTTTTGTTATTACCCTTATGAGTTCAGCAACTATGTTTATCAATGCACAGGAGGTAAAGAAAGAGCAACAAGAAGATCAGACTAAAACCGAATGTGTAGAGAAAAAAGAAGAATGCTGTCAAAAGGAAGCTCAGAAAGAAGAATGTAAACAAGAAGAAAAAGATAATCAGAATTGATTATAAGTTATATTCTTTTTGAGGCTTACAAAATAAAAAGGTATCTGAATATTCAGATACCTTTTTATTTTTATGGCTTAGCCATAAGGAATACGCTTATTGCAGATCATTGTTAAAAGTTGAGGCATTGCCGGTGGTTGTATGTTATCTTTAATCTTTTACCTAAAGGTTAAATCGTTTTGTAGATTGGATCATTCCATAGGTTGAAGCATCCTGAAGTTTCCCTGTAAGGGATTAAGGGGATTACCGTTAAGATTGCTAGTGCCATCAGTGTGGCACTCCTGTGCACTGTGCATGTCACTCTTGTGCCACCAGCATGGCACAAGAGTGCCTTAATAAGGTCAGAGGTGTGCCGTGTACCAGATAGTAGGGGTAGCCGGTCAGTTTTTATATGGAAGTCCGGAATTATTGGGATATTAGATGGAAAGCCGAATTTGCTTTTTCTGTTGTACATAATTTTAATGATTATCCGCATAATGTCCTATTATAAATTCTGGATTTGAAGTCGGA
>JAJPZJ010000162.1 GCA_021204405.1 Tannerellaceae bacterium
CGACTTCAAATCCAGAATTTATAATAGGACATTATGCGGATAATCATTTAAATTTTCAGGGTGCGGAATATGCTTCCACACGTCTGCAAAAAAGTGATTCATAAATACTTTGATTTTAATTATTAATGATTTGTATAAGCGAGGCGGAAAAGAGTAGGAACATTTATTCGCAGTAAATCGTGGCTTTTCTTTTCCTTTGTTAATTGGTGTGGGTGGGTATTATTTCATAATTCAGATATATTTGTTTACATAAAAATGTTCTTTTATATTTGTATGATTTTAATTATTAATTACTTGTGTGGTAGTCAATAATTTCGGGCGATATTCGCAGTATCGCCTGATTTTTTGCTTTTTACTTTTATTTTATCATAGGCCAGTCTATTTTTGAGGGTTTATATCAATATAGATTTTTTCCATCACGCACATATTTTGTAGAAGATAGCAATGAAATAGTTGTCATTACATTGTCGAGGTCGTCAGAAAGCAATAGCTTGCCGGTACAGGTGTGTTGTTTCAGGTCCGGGGTACTAAGAATATCCATATCGAATGTCAGGTTATAAAACCGCTCTACCTGCCTGAGTACCTCATCTATCGGTCCTGAGTACCTCATCTATCGGTGTCTGGTTAAAGAGGATATAACCATCTTTCCAGGTGGTATAAAGGGATACATTTACCTGGGATTTTTCCCATCCGCCTGCTGCTACGGTCAGCATATCGTTGGGCTGTAAACGGGTTTCATCGGTTGCTATGCCCTGCACGCCTACGCTTCCTTCCACCAATACGACGGAGTTACTTATACTCTCATGATAGGCTGATATATTGAATTTGGTACCGTATACCTGTACCCGGAATTGTTTTGTGTTTACAAAGAAAGGCTTCGACTCGTCTTTGGCTACTTCTATATACATTTCACCTGCCAGGTTAACTGTGCGTTCTTTACCGGAGAATACAGCGGGAAATTCGAGCACGGAGCCTGAGTTTACCCATACTTTAGTCCCGTCTGCCAGTATTAACCGGGATTGTTTTCCATAGGGTACCACCAACTTATTCATGGCCGAAGTGGCTGTTGTGACTCTCTCCGATTTATCGCTGTTTAGTTCCCGGACAATGGCAGCTCCGTTTTCGTCCAGTTCGATATATACATCTTTTGCGAACGAGGAGGTTTGATTATCAGTGATCAGGTATATCTCTTTTTCTTCCAGATTCTCTCCTATAATCAGATCTGCCGACAATACAATAGATTCTTCATTTACCGGATTCTTCAAAAAGAAATAAGAACCTATACCCATTAATAGCAGTATAGAGGCTGCTACGGCAAGCCGGCTCCACTTGCCGATAAATAATTGTTTTTTTCTGTTGCGGGTAGATACTGATGTATGGATACGTGCCAACAATTCATCCTGCTCCTGTTGAGGTAGTTGGTCTTCCTGCAGTTTTACTTTGCCGAACAACCCGATCACTTTGTCCAGTTCATCTGTTAACATAGGATGTGCTGTCCGGTATTTTTTCCACTCTTCATCCAGTGTTTCATCGGCTGTCAGACGCCATAGGATAAATTGCGGGTCCTGAAGAAAATCTTTATAGTTGTTGTGCCTCATCCGGGGTATTAGAATTTACGTTACATAGATAAGACGACAAAGTATTTTTTTTGTTCCCTTCTTTTTGAAAAAATTACTTCAGGACTAAAAAAGTAGTAAAAGGGGAATAGAAGTCTGTTTCCGTAAGGCTGTAATCGCTTTGTGGTATAATTTGCGGGTGGCAGGAACAGTGATGTTCATTAATACGGCAATTTCTTCGTAGCTGAGTTCTTGTGAATGTCGTAAATAGATGATTTCTCTTTGCCGGTGGGTTAACTTCTCTAATAATTTTTTGACCTGGGTAAGGATCAGTTCTTTATCTTCTGCTTGTATCAGTTTGTCTTCTATCGTAACGTTTACCGTAAAGGGAATCTCGTGATAGGTGCTGTCTGTGGGCAGGTCGGCTTTTTCCCGGGTTTGCTTATAGATGTCGAACAACCGGTTTTTCAGCGCTCTTAACAGATAAGATCGTTTATTGATAATGGAGGATAAAACCAGTTTATCGCTACATATTTTATAAAAGATATCATGTATGACATCTTTGGTCGTCTCGCGGCTAAACCCGAGATTCGAACCATACGCGAACAGAACCTGTACATGCTCTCTGTATAGTGTGTCTATTTCATGCATGTTGTTATACGCCATCCATTTTGAGTATCAGAATCCTTTTGCAAATAAAGATAAAATAAATTGAAAAAGAAAATACCGGATATTACGTCTACATGAAAAAAGAAAGCCCGGATATCCATTTGAATACCGGACTTTGTGCTATTTATATTAATATTTATCAAACGATGCCTTGTGCCATCATTGCTCTTGCCACCTTCATAAATCCGGCAATATTAGCTCCTTTTACATAGTTTACATAATTACCCTCACGCCCGTGTTCAACACACTGTTTATGGATGGCATGCATGATCTGTTGTAAACGCATGTCTACCTCGTCGGCTGTCCAGGCCATATGCATGGCATTTTGTGTCATTTCCAGTCCAGAGGTGGCAACTCCACCTGCATTTACCGCCTTGCCGGGTCCGAACAGGATATTGTTCTCAATAAACAGGTCGACCGCCTCGGCTGTACATCCCATATTGGAAACCTCGGCTACACAAAGCGTTTTATTGTTGATTAACTGGCGGGCGTCTTCTTCGTTCAACTCATTTTGTATGGCACAAGGTAAAGCAATGTCTACCGGCTGTTCCCACGGTTTCCTGCCGGGATAAAACGTTGCGCTCGGATATTCATCTACATAAGGTTCAACAATATCCTGTCCGGAATTACGGAGTTCAAGCATATATTCAATCTTATCACCCGAAATACCATCCGGGTCGTATACATACCCATCCGGCCCGGAGATGGTCACCACTTTGGCTCCCAGTTCGTTAGCTTTGATCGCAGCTCCCCAGGCAACATTCCCAAAACCGGAGATGGCAACTGTTTTACCTTTGATATCGATACCCTGTTCTTCCAGCATCTGGTGCACAAAATAGAGGGCACCAAAACCGGTCGCTTCCGGCCGGAGGATAGAACCACCAAACTCTAACCCTTTTCCGGTAAATATACCCGTATTTTCGCGGGCCAGCTTTTTGTACATACCGTACATATAACCCACTTCGCGGCCACCTACCCCTATATCACCGGCCGGCACATCCGTATCCGGGCCAATATTACGCCATAATTCATACATAAATGCCTGGCAGAAACGCATAATTTCCGCATCGCTCCGGCCGCGGACAGAAAAGTCTGATCCCCCTTTTCCTCCACCCATGGGTAAAGTTGTAAGTGCATTTTTAAAGGTCTGTTCAAAACCGAGAAATTTCAGTGTCGATAAGTTGACCGAAGCATGGAAACGGATCCCCCCTTTGTACGGGCCGATCGTGTTATTAAATTGTACCCGGTAGCCCAGGTTTACATGTACCTCGCCTTTATCATCCACCCAGGGAACGCGGAAGGTAAAAATACGGTCGGGTTCTACCAGCCGCTCAATGATTTTAGCCTTCTCAAATTCGGGGTGCTGGTTATATGTGTCTTCAATAGAAAGTAATACTTCTTTTACCGCCTGCAGGTATTCTTTTTCACCGGGATGTTTGGCTTCCAGGGCAGACATGATCACTTCTGTTTTCATAGTGTAAATACTTTAATTAGTAACAATATGTCACAAATGTATGGAATTGTACGGGATAAAAAAGTTTTTCGCTGACAATTTGATTTTTAAATTGTCGTTTTTCGCTTTTTGTCACTTTTTCTTCCGCTACACTCCAAATTCATCGAATATTTACCCGGATATAGGTTTGTCCAACGAATTTTTAATTACATTTGGACAGTTTTATATCGATAGATAACATATGAGTGGAGTTCCTGATTTTAGAAATTTTGTACTGAGAGATACTTCGTTTGCTAACCTGATGAATAAGCGTATTTACAATGTACTGCTTATCGCTACTAAGTATGACGTTTTTACGCTTGAAGACGACGGCCGGGTAGACGAACAGATATTTAATGAATATACAGCTTTGAGTCTCCGGTATCCCCCCCGCTTTACGCAGGTAACTACGGAGGAAGAAGCATTGGCCGAATTGAAAGACCGAAATTTTGAGTTGATCATCTGTATGCCCAATATGGATAACCGCGACATCTTTGTGGCAGCCAAAGAGATCAAAAACCAATATCCCCATATTCCGATCGTAGTATTAACCCCTTTTTCCAAAGAAGTTTCCAAGCGGGTGGCGAAAGAGGATTTGAGTTTTATCGACTACGTATTCAGTTGGCTGGGAAATGCCGACCTGTTGCTGGCGATTATCAAGTTGATCGAAGATAAGATGAATACCCCCGACGATACAGCCAGCGCCGGGGTACAGATCATCCTGCTGGTGGAAGATTCTATCCGTTTCTATTCTTCCACTTTACCGCACTTATATAAGTTTGTACTTGAGCAGAGCCTCGAGTTTTCCAAAGAGGCACTGAACGACCACCAGCGTACGCTCCGTATGCGTGGCCGCCCTAAAATCAAACTGGCACGTACGTATGAGGAGGCGGTCCGTATTTTCGACCAATACCGTGATAATATCTTAGGTATCGTGTCGGATATGAGCTTTATGCGCAATGGGGTAAAAGATGTATATGCCGGATATAAATTCGGTAAGTATGTCCGGAAAACAGGATTGATCATCCCCTTTATTATCTCCTCTTCTGAATCGGAAAATAAACTGTATGCCAAAGAGCTGAAAGCCTCTTTCCTGGATAAAAACTCCAAAAGCTTTCCGCAGGATTTGAAAAAGAAGATCAAACAGCGGTTCGGGTTTGGCGATTTCCTGATCATTAACCCGCATACCCGGGAAGAGATCATGCGCATCAAAGACCTGAAAGACCTGCAAAAGAAAGTATTCCTGATCCCGGATGATTCCCTGTTATACCACCTCTCCCGCAATCATTTCTCCCGCTTCTTTTATTCGCGTGCGATCTTTCCTCCGGCAGAAGTATTGAAACATGTAGACGTAAGCGATTATAATGACCTCGACGAGGCCCGTAAACTCATCTTCGACCTGATCGTAGAATACCGCCGGATGAAAAATACCGGGGTAGTAGCAGTCTACCAGAAAGAACGGTTCGACGAATATAGCAACTTTGCCCGTATCGGTGACGGCTCGTTAGGAGGCAAGGGGAGAGGTTTGGCTTTTATGGGCGCTATGGTCAAACGTTACCCGGAGTTGGTATATGATAACTTTGCCGTAAATATCCCTAAGACAGTCGTGATCTGTACGGACGTGTTCGATGAGTTTATGGAAACCAACGAACTGTATCCGCTGGCACTCAGTGATGCGGATGATGAAATGATCCTGAAATATTTCCTGCGTGCAACACTTCCTTCCAGTTTGATAGACGACCTGATGGCCTTTTTCGAAGTGGTAATGAGTCCGCTGGCCATCCGCTCTTCCAGTTTGCTGGAAGATTCACACTACCAGCCTTTTGCCGGTATCTACTCCACCTACATGGTTCCCAAAGTGGAGGATAAATACGAGATGCTCCGTACGGTAAGTGATGCGGTCAAAGCGGTCTATGCTTCCGTATTTTATAAGGATAGTAAAGCCTATATGACTGCTACTTCCAATGTGATCGACCAGGAGAAGATGGCGATTGTATTGCAGGAGGTAGTGGGCAACCAATATACCGATCATTTCTATCCTACCATTTCGGGGGTAGCCCACTCGCTGAACTTTTATCCGATAGGAAATGAAAAGGCAGAAGATGGCATTGTCAATATCGCCCTCGGATTGGGGAAATATATTGTAGATGGGGGGCAAACCCTGCGTTTCTCTCCCCGCCATCCCCATAATATCCTCCAGATGAGCTCCATGGATTTTGCTTTACGCGAAACCCAGATGCGCTTTTATGCGCTTGATATGAAGGGACAGACGCAACAATTCTGTGTGGATGATTCTTTTAATCTGGTGAAGTTAAACCTGAAGAATGCCGATGCCGACGGTTCACTGAAATACATCGTTTCCACCTACGACCCTTACGACCAGATCATACGCGACGGATACTATCCGGGTGGCCGTAAGATCCTCTCGTTTGTAAATATCCTCCAACACGATGTTTTCCCACTGGCGCAAACATTAGACCAGCTTTTGCAGATCGGGCAGAATGAAATGGGACGTCCGGTTGAAATCGAATTTGCCGTTAATCTCGATCCCGCCAAAGGCGACCGGGCTACCTTCTACCTCCTGCAAATCCGTCCGATCGTTGATAATAAGGAGGTGATGGAAGAAGACCTCACCAGTGTAAACCGGGAAGATACCATCCTTTCGTCTGAAAGTGTACTGGGGTATGGCATTGTAAACGATGTATATGATGTAGTCTATGTCAAAACCGGCGCATTCAATGCCTCTAATAACCAATTGATCGCTTACGATATTGAAAAAATAAACCGGCGGTTTACGGAGGAAGAAAAAAACTATGTACTGGTCGGACCTGGCAGATGGGGGAGTAGTGACCACTGGCTGGGCATACCCGTCAAATGGCCTCATATCTGTAATGCCCGCGTAATTGTAGAGTGTGGACTGGAAAACTACCGGATTGATCCTAGCCAGGGAACCCACTTTTTCCAGAACCTTACTTCGTTTGGTGTGGGTTACTTTACGATTAATCCGTTTAAAAATGATGGATGGTTCGATGAAGCCTACCTGAATATACTACCGGCTGTAGAAGAGACTGAATACTTACGCCACGTGCGCTTTGAAGCTCCCGTTGTTATTAAGATGGATGGGAAACGAAGTTTGGGTGTAGTCTTAAAACCTGTCGGCGAAAATGAAGGTTTAGACGGTAAATGACTGTTTTGTAAACAGTATTTTTTCTTTTCTCTCTATAATAATTTCTTGTTTTTCGGTCACCAGTCACAGGGGTGTGCTAAATGTTTAGTAGCCAGTTGTTTAATGGGTTAAAAAGTGTGACTGAAGCGTGACTGAGCGTGACTGAAGATTTTTTCTCAGTCACACTGATTTGAAGAAGTTGTTCTTAAAGCGTTTATAACCAGAGTTATATATGATCTGGGTACAATTAGGAAATTTGTTTGGATAATAGGAAAAATACACATAAATCATATAAAATGCAATTTTCCAGAGACTACCCATTGTGTCTCTAAAAGAAAAAAACTTTCTTGTACACCTTTTATCTGAACATATCGCTTTCCTTACCGGGTATATACTTACCCACTGATATCTCCATAGTTACCCAGTAGCTTGCGGTTCCTGACCCTCAACCATACGGTTCCTGATCCTTAGGGTTAAGGTTCCTGACCCGTAGGGGGGAGGATCAGGATCTTTAAGTTACTTTCCTTGTATGGAATTACTTGTTTGTGCAAACAATTCGAATAATAGGTCGTATAGGGATGGATAAAAGATGTAGGAGTAAAGAAAGGAAGTGTAAGGTATATGGTGATAGATGACAGATGGGGTGATAGATGGAAAATGCTATCTGTCACCATTTAAGTTGTTGCAAAACAGAATGTTGGATCAAAAAGTGATAGATGACAGATGATTTTCGAAAAAAAACTATAGAAGAGGGTTGTTTTCTTTCTCCATATAGATCATCGTAATCCCATTATTGGTTTGCCTGTCTGTTTCCTTGTATCCCAGTTTGCAGTAAAGGTAAAAGGTGTTGGGCGTATCGCTGCCGGTAAAAAGAGTATATTTGGTGCAGTGCGCAAACTCTTTTTCTATTGCTGCCATAAGGGCTTTCCCTATCCCTTTATTCTGCTGCTCCGGGTCTACAATGAGTTTACTGATAGAACAAATCCCATCCTTGTTTATAGTACCACGGACAGAGCCCACCAGTTTGTCTTCTATAAAACATGTCAGGATTACGTTTGTATTCCATTCCTGGTGTAACTCTTCTATTGTTTGTAATAAGGGAGGCAGGTTGTAGTTATTCATCAATTTTGCTACCGGGATAAAAGCCTTTTTCTGTAATGCTAAAATAGCAGGTAAATCTTTTTCTTCGGCTTTGCCTATTTTTTTATATGATTATCCGCATAATGTCCGTTGATTTATTGAACATCATATGAATGTTTTA
>JAJPZJ010000052.1 GCA_021204405.1 Tannerellaceae bacterium
ATAATAAATATATTGTTTTTCTTTGTAGGGATTATTAATTACTAAATATTTTTTCATATGAAGAGTTATTTTATGAAGTGGTGTTTATCACTTATGATGTTAAGTTTATTAGTTGGTTGCCAACAGGAAGAAACAGAGTTTACTACCCAACCGGAAGAAGTTTTGCAAACGAGAGCAGCCTTTGAGGTTCCTTTACAGTATCCTGAAGTCCCTGATGATGCCATAGATGTTACTACGGTGAGTGTATTGGAGCCTGGACAGGCGTATGTTATCCTGGGAAATTATAGTAGTAACCTGCCACATTATGGAAATACCGGCGAGAAGATTGTTGTGTATGTATTGGGAAATTGGGATGTGTAGAACTGGAACCTCGAAACCGGTGTGGATATTGTAGTTACCGGTGGGGGAACACTCACCTCTTCTGCTAACTCTTCGTTGGTTATAAATGGTAACTCCGATATTTATGTACTGGAAGGGGGAAACGCTAATTTCAGTAACGATTTCCTTTATTTCTCTAATGGTGGAAGCCTGTATGTATATGGTAACATGACAGCTACTTTCCTGCAGGTCAATTCAGGAAATTTCTATGTTGGCCCTACAGGATATGCCTCAGTGGGAACCTTGATTTCCCAGGGATCGGGTACCATTCTGAATGAAGGAACTTTAATCGTGGCAGAAGATGGCTGGGACGAAGGTGAGACAGACATGCCGGTACATGAGTATAATGTAACCTATGTTCCGGGAGTCAATTTATATGTACTGGAAGATACCAATCCATTTGAAATAGCTTTCCGGGTTACCGATAATCAGGGATTCGGCGCTACGGTTAATACGGAAGACTTCAATTCAGTTCGCCTTACTTTACCGGAAGGCACTTATTTTTATCCGGAAGATTTACCCTATACATTAGTCTTTGACCCTGAACTGGATGGAACAGTGTTCGCTACTATACGGGTAACATTGAATTAAGAGATTCTTATTTGGCAAAAGTCCGGGTTTTAATCCGGATTTTTATTTTTTATTCTTTGGTAATATAGATACTCTTTGTTGAAGCTATAAATGATTTATTTTTCTCTGATGTAACATTTATAGTGAATTTTACTTCCACCGGTAATTCTTCAGGTATTGTTTTGAATTTGAAATAACTATCCTCATGTCCAACCGGGGTATGTGCTACCCAGTCATTTACGCTCCAATCCTGGCCGGATTGATTACAATCGATTAAAGTATAGGTTTCCCCGGAAATAATAGGGGTACGGAATAGATAGAAACATTCATTTAATGAATTCCCTGCTTGTATACCCCAAAGTGTAACATCTGCTGTAATATCTATATTAATTATTTTATCTATTATATAGGTAAAACTATATCTGCCATGCATTCTCACATGCTCACTAATACATTCTATTAAAGCATCTCTTATTAAAATATTTTCTATCTCTTTCTGATGGGGTACATATCTGTATTCTTTATGCCAGAAAGGTAATCTATCAAAATCACCTTGCTCTTTTTCTTCCTCTCCTAAAGTCGGTATATAAGGGATATCGTCTGTAGCAAATAAAGCGAGGCAAAACTCAGAAGCACTTACTTCATTATTTTCTATGTTTGCTTTAATCGGTTGTATGGTTGGGTTATTAGCAGGATAATAATAGATTCCCGGAACAGCCCATATCTCATTAAAATAGTTGGGAGATGCAAAGTTGGGTTGTCCAACCTCCGTTCCTTTACAATTTAAAAGAAAAATAAGTAAAAGAAATAAAGTTATAAAGTTTATTTCTTTCATAAGTTTTATTTTTAGCAAATCCGGTAATCATATTTCTGCAGTATTGAAAACTTAGATCTTCATTTATATTGTCGGATGTAACCCATTCTCCTGCTACCTGATAGTAATTTTTATTATTAGGATTATTACCCCATCCCCAATTCATACAATATAATGATAAATACTAACTGTTCTTTCTGTTTTTTCTTCTCCTCCTACTATATTCCCGTTTTCATCTCTATCATTTGGATCTACTACACCAGGCCCTCCTGTAGATATCCATCGAAATTTTCTGGTTGTTGTAACTTTACGTTCCTGATAGCCGTCAGCAATAAAAGAGTGGCCTTTATCATAGGTAATGATTAAACCCAAAAACCAATTAGTTTTATCCGCTTGCGCTGAAAGAATAACCGGGATGTTATTTTTTATACTGTTAATTACAGTAGGGCCGTCGAAACTGCTATGTTTGCAGGAGATACCCAGATCACTGAATACCTTTACAAGATTTTCTGTTTTACCACTGGATTCATTCTTTCCATAGCTAATTCCTACTACATCGCCTACATACCCAATCAAAATAGCAGAGTTATATTGTTTTGAAATGTCGTCTGAGGCAGTTCTTGCCATTTGATCCCAAATTGTAGAAGAGGGGATACTAAAATTAAACTGATAATTATTTTCTGTTCCTACACATATCCCGGAAGAGAACATTTTTTCTGGAACTCCCAGGTAATAATGTAGATAGTATAACATTTGTGCTCCGGCTACAGCTACACAGCCAGCCACACATCTTTCAGACATATCTTTTGCATACGGTACACAGGCATTCCAATTACCACTTTGTCCCCATTCGGTTTTTGTCAAACGGGGATATTCTGTGATTTGTTCTTCATTCTGAATATCAATCACTTCCCAATATCCATTATCACCTCCTACACCAGAAGTTTGGATAACTTGTCCTAATGCTTTTTCCCATTCCGCTATATAGGGAGAATCTGCATTGTCAACATCTTTTTTGAGTTTATAAATAGCTTCTGCATTTTCATTTAGCCAGATGTAGAAGCCGGGAGAATTGTTATATAAGTCCAGATAACCTTCTTCAGAAAAAGCTAATATCATAGGAGCCCGTTTATCTTCGGATAGTATTTCCCATCCATTACCATAATTAAGAATGTATAATAAAGTATCTTCTTTGTAAATGATTGGTTCAATTTCAGTAGTGGCTGAACGGGTTAGCGGATTATTACGGAGATAGTGGTTTATCTCTTCTACAGTAACCTTTGGTTCAGTACATACCGGGAATCTCTGTGACTTTTCTTTTTCTTTTTCCTGATAATCCTCGTTTAACACGGAATCACAACTACAAACAACAAACATTATTGTTAAAATACATGTCAGGTGGTTTCTCATAAATCAATTAGGTTAAATTATAAAAATACTTACATTCACTCTTTACAAATATATAGTATTTTTTGTACACAATACTTTTTGGTATAAAATAGGTATAAATAAGAATATAAATTAGTCGTTAACTAAACTGCTCTTTATAAAGAGAATAATATTGCCTTTCATTTCCAGTAATTCCTCATGGGTACCTTTCTCGATTACCCGGCCATTTTCCAACACAACGATCTGATCGGCATTCTTGATTGTTGAGAGGCGGTGAGCAATAACAAAGCTGGTACGCCCCTGTATTAACCGGTCTAATCCTTTCTGGATACGGATTTCACTCCGGGTATCAATATTGCTGGTTGCTTCGTCGAGTAGGAGGATGGTTGGGTTGGCAATGGCTGCGCGGGCAATATTCAGTAATTGCCGCTGGCCCTGGTCAGGTTTTCACCATCATTTACCAGCATGGTATCATAACCGTGTTGTAACCGTTTGATGAAAGAGTGGGCAGAGGTGAGGTGGGCGGCTTGTTCTACCTCTTCGTCGGTGGCCTCTAATCGTCCGTAACGGATATTTTCCCGTACTGTGCCGGTGAAAAGATGGGTATCCTGGAGAACGATAGCCATCATTTCGCGGACACTATCCCGCTTGATATGGTATAGCGATACATCATCAATCGTAATATCTCCGGCTTCAATATCATAAAAGCGGGGTAGCATATTGAGGATCGTACTTTTACCTGCTCCGGTAGTACCTACCAGGGCAATCTTTTTGCCTGCCGGTATGCACAGATTAATATCTTTCAGGATGGTTTTACCCGGTTCGTAACTGAAGTAAACATGGTCGAGTGCTACTTCCCCCTGAATGGTTTGCAGGTCGATCGCATTTGGCGCATCCGCCGGCTCCGGTTTTTTATCCATAATCTGGAAGATACGTTCTGCTCCGGCTAAGGCAGCCTGTATGGTGTTATAGAGGCTGGCCAGTTCGTTGATAGGCCGTCCGAACTGGCGGGAGTATTGCAGGAAAGTGGCCAGACCTCCGATATCAAATCCACGGTAAATGGCCAGGATACTGCCTACGATGGTAATAAATACATAGGTGAGGGTGTTCAGGTTCTGCATGACCGGCATCATCAACCCGGAATAAAACTGGGCTTTTAATGATTTATCCTGTAAATCGGTGTTTATCACTGCGAACTCAGCTTCCACCTGCAGTTCATGCCCGAATATCTTAATTACCTTTTGTCCGCTGATCATCTCTTCTATGTAGCCGTTCAGGTCTCCCAGGGATGCCTGCTGGGCTTTGAAGTAACGGCTGCTTTTTAATACGATCCTGCGCGCCAGGAAGATCATAAGAGGTACGGTAACCAGTGTGACCAGGGTAAGGATTGGGCTGATATAGAGCATTAATATAAAAATACCAGTCAGCGTTAGTACACTGGAGAACATATCCGACAGGGCATCGGTCAGTGCATCACTTATCCGGTCGATATCGTTGGTGTACCGGCTCATCAGGTCGCCATGTTGGTGGGTATCAAAATAACTGATAGGCAGGTATTCCATTTTACGGAACAGTTTGGTACGCATCCAGTGTACGGTACGCTGGGAAATCCGGTTGAGCATAAAAGAGCGGATCCATACAGCGGCTACTCCGGTCAGGTAAATGGCTGCCAGCAGGATAAGCATCCGTAGCAAGCTGGGCAGGTCGGCCGGAATAATATAATCGTTAATGATGGGCCGGAGCATATAGGAACCGGCCAGGTCGGCACTGATCCCTATTACAATCAGGATGAATACGACGATCAGCAGGATACGGTCGCATGCCAGGTATGAGATCAGCCGCCTGAGGGTTCTCATCGCCTCCCTGGGTTTCCTGCCTTTAGTATTTTCGCTCTGTTCCATATCAGACGGTAAGTTGTTGTGAGTGATAGATCTCGCGGTATACTTCAGAAGTTTCCATCAATTCGGTTGGTGTGCCGAAGGCAATGATTTGTCCGTCTTCGAGTATCATTACCTGGTCGGCCGATTGCATGGTGTTGATCCGTTGCGTAATGATAAATACGGTGGTATCGCTCAATAAACGGTTCAGGTTGGTCCGGATCTTTAGTTCCGTATCGGTGTCTACCGCACTGGTACTATCATCCAGTATCAATACTTTTGGTTTCCGTAACAGTGCACGTGCAATGCTGAGCCGTTGCTTCTGGCCTCCCGATACGTTTACGCCGCCCCGGCCCAGCATGGTATCGTATCCGTTTGTGAACGACATAATAAAGTCGTGCGCTTCGGCTGCTTTGGCTACTTCTTCGAGCTCTTCCGGCGTGGCATCTTCTTTTCCCCAGTGTAGATTATCCGCAATGGTTCCTGAGAATAATACATTCTTCTGCAATACCATCCCTACTCCCTGATGTAATTCGTCCAGATTGTAGTTGCGTACATCTACTCCGTCAATCAATACTTCTCCCTGTGTGGCATCATACAGGCGGGGTATTAATTGTACAAGTGAAGTTTTGGCCGAGCCGGTTGCACCTACTACTGCGATTGTTTCGCCGGGGTAGGCTGTAAAGTTGACATGCTTCAATACGTCTGTTTCACCATCTTCATACCGCAGGTTTACCTCGCGGAAAGTTACTTCACCCCGCTGTACTTGGTGCTCATTAAGTAAGCCTTCCGGTGTATTAGTCAGTGCAGGTTCTTTATTCAGTACCTCCAATACCCGTTTGGATGAGGCGGCTGCCCGGGCGGCTGTCATAATGATCATAGAAAGCATCATCAGGGAGAAGAGGATCTGGGCTAAATAATTGACCACCGATATCAGTTCGCCTACCTGCAGGTTTCCACTCATTACCCGGCGGCCCCCCAGCCAGAGTACAGCCAGGATAGAGAAGTTCATAACCAGTTGTTGGATAGGAAAGGCGGTAATAATAATATTGGATGCCCTGATCACAATATCACGTAAATCTTTACTTTGGTGGTTAATTTTTTAGATTCAAAATCTTCACGTACAAACGACTTAACGACCCGGATATTGATCAGGTTCTCCCTTACGACTTCGTTTAACCGGTCTACCCGTTCCTGTACCCTGATAAAGTAGGGGAATCCTCGGCTCAGTATAAAATAAAGGCTGATAGCCAGAACCGGTATGGATACGGCCAGTATCCAACCCAGGTCGCGGTTGATACGTAATACAAAGAACAGGGCAGTTACCAGCATCAGGGGTGAACGTAACAACATGCGCATAGACATAAGGATAACCATCTGTATTTTGGTAATATCGTTTGTCAGCCGTGTAATCAGGGAAGCAGGTGTGAAACGGTCGATATCCAAGAAGGCCAGTTGTTGTATTTTGGCGAACAGAGTGCGGCGCAAATCGGTACCAAACCCAATACCGGTATAAGAGGAGATATAAATGTTACCAATACTTACGGCCAGGCTCAGGAAGGCAGTAAGTACCATATAGAGACCGGTACGGAGAATGTAGGAAAGGTCACCCTGCATCACCCCATTGTCTACAATATGTGCCATAAACATCGGTTGTGCGGTTTCGTAAAGTATCATGATTAGTACCAGAAAAGGACTGATCAACAGGTTTTTGTAATTACGGAGAATTTCCCAATATTTTTTCACGTTCCGGTAATTTTGTCCGGTATTGCGCCGGAGTCTGACTTTTCTATTACGGTACTCTATAAACAACTACCGGGAAGGGAAAGTTCGGCCTAAGGTTTCTCTTTTCGTTTACTTATATAATGTAACATAGGGATAATAAACAGGAAAAAAGTGGCAGCCAGAGCAGGCTTTCCTTATTTTCTCCTTCCAGGAAAAAAACATGTTCGTTTGACATTTCTTCTATCATGCAAACAAATAGCACATATACTTCAATTACAAGGATAAGGATAAAAGAGAAAAAGTAGATCATATGGTTATGTATCAGGGAAGAAAAAGCAGGAAGCCAGCGGTATAGCAGGCAGCATATGAAGAGAAACAGGAATATACCCGCCAGCACATAAAAATAGTTTTTCCAATTGTTGTTGGGATAATCGCTGTTGATAAGTAACCGCAGATTGGCTGGGGTTAGTTTCCCGGGATGGGTCTCCGGAAAAGCTTGCGGATGAAAACGTGCCAGGTAGAGTTGGTTTTTTACTTTTGACAGCCAGGAGATTCGTTTAGCATCTTCTATAGTAAGTACCTGGATGGTATCTCTTGTCCAGTAGGCTGTCCGGCTATTTACCAGCAGGATGCTATCGGCCATTTGGGTAAGAGCACACAGATAGTCTGTATATCCGGAAGCTACCTGTCGGTCGAAGGAGATATAAAGGCGCAGATCCCGGATAGCCGGCATATGGCAGCTATCTATTACCAGGCTGACAGATTTTACAAACTGTGCCAATGCCCGCTTTTCCTTAAAATCAAAGTCAGGGAAATAAAAGTTGATTCCTTTAATAGCTTGCCCTTTAGCGGCGTTTATTGATAAAAAAAGCTGTTCCAGACAGGTAGAACGGTAAAAGGTAGAACGTAGGAATTCCCTGGTTTGCGCATCTCCGCGGAAGGTAACAAGTATATCCGCTGCTACCGAATCGGCCAGTAAAGGGTTGATGGGATGGAGGTTTTGTATTTTAATCTTTACAAAATCTCCGGTTAGCTCTACCCGGTAATCGCGAAGGATATACCGGTGATCCATATAGGACGGATAATACATAGGGATCAGATAATTAAGGTAAAGTTGTTCCAGAGAAATTAAGTTAGCCGAATCGGCTTCCTCCACTGCCTGTAGTAATTCCTGACTGAATTCATAGAAGGAACGGTTAAAAAGAGCTGTTACTTCATCCAGATGCGAAATGTAAATCGTATCATGCAGGTACACCGTATCCCTGAACATCCGCTCTACATAACTAAAATCTTCATCTTCATCGAAGCCATACAATTGTTGTGCTCCTAATGGGGAGTAACAGGTTTGCAGGAGGAGGAATACTATAAGGAGATAAAGTGGATATTTCATAATATATAGAATTATAAATGGTGTATCATTTTGCCCTCTTTTGCCTGTTCCCGGTTAATGGCCTCTTTTAGGAGTACTGTACTTAATAGCGGTTCGGGAAGGGTAGAGAGCTTAAGTGCGCAATATTGAACAATGTTGACCATATGACCACCGGAAAGTTCATAAGTGGCCGTTTCATGTAGCACTATTTTATCTTTTATCCATGCTGCAGGTAATAGCTGTTTCCATAAGCGATAACGTGCATATTCATCCGGAACAGGAAAATAGAGAGCCGATTGGAATCTACGGAAGAAGGCTTCATCTATATTTCCTTCAGGTTGGTGGCCAGGATAACAATGCCGGGAAAGTCTTCTATCCGTTGTAGTAGGTAGGCAACCTCCTGGTTAGCATACCGGTCGTTTGACGATTGGATATCGGTGCGTTGCCCGAACAAGGCGTCCGCTTCATCAAAGAAAAGAATCCACCGGCGGTTGGCTGCCAGATCAAAAATGGTTGCCAGATTTTTCTCCGTTTCGCCAATGTATTTGGATATGAGACTGGAAAGATCAATCCGGTATACCTCCCGATTTGCCTGTTTACCCAATAATGTTGCCGTAAGGGTTTTTCCGGTGCCGGGCGAGCCGTAAAACAGGCAACGGTAACCAGGTTTTAAGATACGGTTTAATTGCCACCTTTCGCAAATAGTAGGTCCGTGGCATATTCAATAAAGTATATTTTCGACTTCTTCCTGTAATTGATAAGGCAGTATCAACTCTTCCCAGGTTAAGGAAGTTGTGATGGATTTGGCCGGAAAACTACTGGTATAGGCTGGTTCGTAGGGTTGACCGTATATTTTGCTATTATTTCTTCCGAAAGTTGTAGCCTGCCGCTCAGGAAAGGTTCTCCTGTTGCCTGCCCTTCCAGCCAGAGTATATGTTGCTGATAAAACCAATGACTCTTATCTAATAGTTTTATAATTTCTTTCCGTCTCTCCATATCTCTTGCTGTTAAAAGAAATATAGCTGTTTCGCCAGTTGGAATAAACCCTTTATGGGATGCTGCCTGCCATCTTCCGAATTCGGTATAGGGACGGTCAAGTTCTTTGTTACGGATAAAAGCAGGTCGAGGCTATGTGGAGAGATATGTAGTAAAAGTGTCAGTGCTAGTATAAAAGCTTCATCTGGTGTCATAACAAAAGGTAAAAGCGCAAGAGTCTTCCGGATAGTATCAAACTCCTGACTAAGCGCTTGCTTTTGTAGAGGCGGATCAATAAATTCAACTAGTCTTTGCTGTAATATTTTTTCCATTGCCTGGATGAGTTGTTTCATTTGTCTTTGTTTTAATTATTATTTAGCGCCAGTTTACAAACAGTGGTTTTTCCATCCAGCTATAATTAATTGTATGGAAGTTCCAGGGTATACTGTCCAGTAGGATATCATAACTTTTTACTTCTACTTTTAACTGGTACTTATCTTCTTTCTCTTCCAGACAACCTTCCCGCTGTAAAAACCTTCCCTTAATCCTGTTATAGAGGTTGATTTTAGCTTTTCCCAGTTTTTTAAAACACCTTCTAACATACTGTTGGTAATTGCTTTTTCGGTTGAAGTCAACTCGGGACATCTTCCTATGGGAGTACTGGAAGGATAGTTTACCGGCAGACGATTTAACTCCATCTCATATTCCGGATAATTAGTTTCTCCCCATACAAGGTATTGTAACAGATAAATAGCTTTAAGGTGTGCTTCTATTCCTTTAAAACCTTGCCGGCCGGTAAGTTCAAGCCGGGAAAAAAGTAGGGGGAGAAAGGGAGAATTAATACCATTCCTGCGTTGCCAATATAGGTTTGTAAAGGAGGCATAGTTAATATGATAGAGATTGGAAGTTCTTTTACGGGTCTACTTTCTGCCAGATAGGTTGCCAGTAAATAGTCGGTACTCACATATCGTTTGATATCCTCTAAGAAAACAGCCTGTTGTTTTTCAGTTAATGGATCAGAGCAGTACCGGATCAGTAGTCGAACCAAAGTATGTAATGAAACTGCGCTGTGACTTCGGGATAAATCAATTAACCATTCAAGTAACAGGTTGTATTGAGGTTTTATCCGGTATTTACTGAAAAGATACTGGCTGATAGTAGCGGCTGTTTTCAGTATAGGTTCCAGCCAGCGGACAAAAGAGGGTTGCTTACTCAATTGGTCTATCAGGTGAGCGTGGGTGGGAGTGGCAGGTATGTATTTTTCAAGTAATTGTTTAGCTACGATGTCTGTTTGTTTATGTTTACTTGCCGGTATAGTGGGAGAGGTTTTGCTTTCCTGCTTTTTGCTTATAAGGTTCGTATAAAGCTTACATATGGTTTGTACCACGTCAAAAGGCAGTGAATGATCTGCTAAAAGTATCTCGTCATGGAAGTAAATCAGCAACATCTCTTCCTCTACATTGTAATGTGCTGCTATCCGGGCTAATGTACGTTGTATGAAGTGTTCTTTATTAAACACCTGATGCTGTGAGAGTAGTACGATATCATAGATAAATTCCCATTTCAAAGCCTGATAATTACTGCTGGCCTTTCCTTGTAATATCTTAGCCTGTTTTTGCCTGTCCAGCCCACGGGCATAATTAATTATAAACCGGCTGTTTGCCGGTTCGAGCAAACGGATAAGAAAATGATGTTCCTGTTCCGAAAGGGTTTCACAAAGTTGCTTGCAGAAAGATATATTTTTTCTCCTCCAACTAATTTTTTCAGGTAAGGAACAGGTAATTTTTTTCTCTGTTTCAGCAGATATATAACTTCATTTTTATCTTTCCATTCCAGCTTTCCGGACAATTGGTCAGCATGATGCTGTACTTCTATTTCTTCCTGCAGTTCTGTCAATATCATAAATAATTCTACCGGAATAACCCGGCTGGTGGTTATCTCTTCCATATGATTGGTTGGTAAAAGAAGTAATTCTGTATAATTTGTATTATATTCTTTTGCCATATGCTCCAACGTAGTATGTATAAAGCTTTTTTATTGAAATAAGAACTGCGGTTTGTTAGCAGATAGTTGTAAACTAATTGCCAGGTTATATCCCGGTATTTCTCTTTACTGATTTCGGGTTGTGTTGATTTATATTTTTCCTGTAACACATGGATATAGGAACAGATAAAATTACTTTCGTGGGGAGCAAGTAAACGGATACCTGCTTCTAGTGCCGGGTCGTCCAGCTGTATTACTAATCGCTGTTGCAGGTTATTGTAATGCCCGTAGGTAAGGAGAAATGTTTTTAATCCGGATGCTGCAACCTGAAGTGCGGCAAGAAATAACCGGCTGATAGTTGGATAGGTAAGGTGAATATGCCACGGTAGTCTGCCATGTAACAGGTACAGGCATAGTATTTCTAACAGATAATTGTTGCCGGCTTGTTCAATGGTTTCCGTTGGTATCTCTGTGGGGAGATAGGGGAGGAGCGCCTGTGTTAGTTTTTCTTTCAGTAGTTCCGGATACCATTGCTCTAGTTTATCTTCGGGAATACTTCCCAGGTTTAGAATCAGTTCCTCAATTTCCGGCATATCTGTTACCGGGCTGTTTTGGTTAATCACCCGGTCTAATACTTTTTCTATACAATTGTAGAAAAATGTATCCCATCTACTGTATAATACCCGGGCAAAAGACTTATCTTGCATCTGAAACCGGACGGTTACTTTACCAATTGTATGCATGGATGTTATAAATTTTAAATGGCCATTGATGAAGGAATCCGGAAAGTAAGGTTGCACTGGTACATACCATTGCCTGATCCTGTTCAGCTAAGGCCTGCCGCCATTTCAGGTAAAGTTTTTCAAGCTGGGTAAAGTCTGTTTCCTTTAACCATAGGAATTGTACTTCCAGATGTGCCGGCAGCCGTTTGAGCGCTAATTCACGGAATTTTTCCGGTTTGCAAACTCCTTTTGACCAACGGGGTAAAATCAGGGAAAGCCTGTGGGAGGATGCCGGTGAATGATCCAGTAAAATATGTTCGATCATAAGTAAGGAAGAAGCTATACTTCGTAAATGACAGATAAAAGAACAAAACAGATTAGCAATATATGCCAGTTGTTCTGTTTCTGTAAAATGCCCCACTGAAAGTGTCAGTTGCTGACCGGGTATATCGAATAGCAGGAGATAATTTTCCTTTTCCGTATAAACAAATGAGTAGTTATGCAAATTACTGCCATATATAAGGAAACTTTCATACAGGTATCCTTGCCGGAGCAGACTGACGTGCTGATATAAGAGTTCATATAAGTTATCTCTGTAAACAATGTCTTGTAGGGGTATGGTATGGGTTAACTGATTGCTATGGGTAAAACGTATAGCTTGACAGGCACTCGTAAAAAAGGTTGTATCATCTTTAAGTTGAAAATGATACCTTGAAAAGATGTTACATAATCGGTTAATAGGGAGGGGGTGAAAACCTGCCATCCGGCTGATAATTTCCTGCGCTCCTGCACCATAATCCTGCTTATTAAGTATATTAAATGAACGGAACCGTTCCTGATTAATAACGGGATAACGAGTAAGGAGGGAGGTTCTTAATTGATTCCGGAGCGGTAAGGTTTTATCCCCATAGTATTTCCGGCTATCCTCTCCGCACAAAGTATCCAGTAAGTCCAGATAGCGTGAACGCTGGCGATCCCTGAATTTGTCGGGGCTCAACAGGCTTTTCTCCTTTTTTCCTGGTCAACCAGACCGGAAGTAACTTTTTCTTTGATATCCGGTATGGAATCGGAACCCTGCTGTATGGATAGATCAAATAGAAGTCGGGCGTGGCTGGCCTGTTGTTTGGTATTAGCCAGCAAATAATCGAAAATAAGTAGATATCCGTCCAGTTGCTTTTGTTGGTATTGAGTTGCTTTTGTTGGTATTGGTTATATATGTCTGCTTCTATAGTAGATCTATAAGAATTTTTTATCCGGTAACAATCCGGCAGATGGTTTTGTAACCTATAAAAAGGAGTGGTAAGCGCAGGGTATGAATGGGGTTCTTCTTTACGGTCAAAACATATACTGGCAGAGGGTACTGGGAAGGTAGTTCGTAGTGCTTCCCCTATAATTTCTATTTCCCCCAGCATTTCACACAAGTTACGGTTTCTATGGTAAAGGGTAAATACCTGTGACTTTAAATTCGTATGATTTGTACCGGGTGTAATGGTAAGAACTATTTTATAATATCCTTTCTGGCTGTACATTACCTGGCAATTACTGATCTCCCTGATGGTATTAAGTATAAGTTGTTCATAATCTGCCGGAGTAGTCAGCGTAGGCGTGGCCAGCATTTCGGCGGTAGGTAGACCGGAAGTCTGGCTGCCGGCTATCTGTGCATATGTCTCCAGGGGAAAAGTAAGCTGGTAATCAAGTTCATAAAGAGCGTAATTAATTATCTCGGCCAGTGTAACACCCGGGTCGTGGGCATTAAAATCGCTCCATTGGTCACCGCAAAGCTGTTGCAAAAGGGTTAGGATTTCCTTTTGTAGCTGGTTATATAAATTTGATTGTTTCTCCCGTCTTTCCAGTCCCATCTCTTTTCTGTTATTCCCATTCCATAGAAGGGTTATTCCATAAACTACCAATGCGATAGTGGATCAGAAACTCTTCACCATAGCAAAACATCGTTTTTACCTGCAAACGGCCTCCCAGTTTACTTTTTTCCAGCGTAACAATAATTGGTGGCCGAAAGTGCCATAATGGGATTCTATTTTTTATACGAGCATGTTCGCCAAAACAATTCGTTGCCCATGCAACCAATATAGCATGTTTACCGGTATTTTTCCGGCCACATGCAACCACTATCTCCAATGCCCTGACCCCGGTAAGCGATGACGTAATATCCTGCCATTTTCCATTTGTCGGTACAGTGCCCGAAGCAAATGTTCCTTGTCTGCCCGGTATATGT
Source organism: Tannerellaceae bacterium (assembly GCA_021204405.1). Lineage (GTDB taxonomy): Bacteria > Bacteroidota > Bacteroidia > Bacteroidales > Tannerellaceae > JAJPZJ01. The sequence continues at coordinate 14,036 of JAJPZJ010000052.1, forward strand.
ATATCACCTGAAAGAACCAATGGCTTGCCGGGATAACCACTTTTTATTGTGCCGTCCGGCAGAAGAGTGATGAGTGGAGTGGTAGTTGTTCCCTGGCAACCGGTAATTTTAAATTCTCCTGTAGTTCCTATAACTAGTTCCCAGGCCGGTAAAGGATCACCTGCTTCACGGAATACAGAAAGGACTACCCGCTTTTCACCTATTAACGGAGCTAATTCGATACCGGTATCCGGAGTTTTGGAAAGACCATCGTCCAGGATATTCAGGGTGGAATCGATCAGGTTTGCAAAATCCTGTTCGGTGGGACGCTGGCCTTTGCTAAAGCTCTTTTTTAATGTTTGCCTGTTTCGTCGTGCCATCTTATTCTATTTTATAATCAGGTTTTTGTCAATATCCATTTCATTGATTCCAAAGGATGGAAGGACTTTTAATCCAATCGTATGTTCATCTGCCGGCAGGAAGATCGTATGGGGGAGAGGAGGTTGTATGACCTGTTTGATGTCTGTATACTCCTGTAACCGGAAATATTTCTGCTCTCTTTTTTGCAGGATAAGAGAAAGGTGCCTGATCTGATGGATATACTCCTGTTGCCTGACCTGCTTGTAAAGTTCAGACAGCGAAAGGGAATAGCCGAAGCAGGGCGTTTCTTCCCTGCTTAACCAGGAAGCAATAAAGTCGTTGAAAAGAGTATTTAACCGGGCTTTACAGTTTGATAAGGGAAACTGAGGATGTATATCGATTTCACATTTGATCTTTACCAGCAAATAATCAGGATTAACTACCCGGATCGCTTTTATTTTCGGACTGGAACATCCCATCAGATACGTTTTAATTTGTTTCCTTACATAGGAAGGAGATAATAATTTCCATGTCTTCTCTTTTCCTGGTTCCTTAGCTGGTACAACTGCGATTGTTACTGTTCCTGCCGATGGTTTATCATGATCGAAACAGGGAATGCATTTCACACAGTCGATTAATGGGAAAGCTTCAAGAATAATACGTTCATAATCTCTGGGTGTAACTGCTTTCCTCCGGTGACTGGTATATCCGGCTACCCGCACCTGGCAGTTAAATAGGTTTTCTTCCATTCGGCCGCCTTGCGGTGCGCTTAACTGGCTGATCGTATGAATGCCCGGCAGTTTTTTCGGCTATCCAACTACCTGTTTTACTTTCAACGGAAATACTGGTTGTAGGCTTTTCCGGTAATTGTTCGCAGAGTTCTACTACATGGGTATACACATTTTCCAGCTTACTGATCTCAGAGGTATGAGACATGATTCCTGCCCTGATACAAAGGTTATCTTCCTCATCATACATATGTCGGGAGATTATATTGGGAAATCGAATCCTTGGGTGTCCGGAATTAAGTAGATTCGAAGTAGTATCTTTTTCAATGGCTTCTTTCGGTAATTCACTCCATTAGTATCCATTGCCCCAATACCATACAACCAGTGGTTGTGCTTGATCAGTATGAGTATGTATGGAGGAGGTAAAGTTCAGGTAAAGGGTCAGTATATCTCCTGGCTGAACATCTGATAATAAGAATAAGAGGTTGGCACCAGCATCTATCGGGTAGCAGAAAGTAGGTGTTGTTATATTTGTACCTACTAGCGGATATTTGCCCAGCGGATAATTCTGGTATACTTGTCCGGCCTGTTTATCCGGTGAATTGTTCAGGTCGATACTATCTTCGGCAATATAATTAAGGGTGAGTTGTTCTATCAATGGCCTTACAGGTTCATTTAGTTCCGGTACTCTTTTTTCCTGAATGCGTATGTCATCAGTTGGTTGGCAAAAAGTAGCCTGTAATATTTTTCTCCGAATCCGATATCAGGGGTTTCCAGCCTGAAACGGATAAACCCCGTACGGCTGTGGATGGAATAGTTGTAGGCCTCTTCCGGCATATATATAGGAGGCATATTTCCCGGAAGTATATTATTTATCCGGATATCTTTAGCGAGTGGCGCATCGGATAAAGAGTTTCCTTCCGGAGTAGTCCGCCCACTGCGGAATAGGGAGAAATGTTTCTTGTCTGTTGTAGGATGCCACTGATAATCATTGAGATAGAAAGCTTTTACACAGAAAGAATGATTATTGATCCCTTTATGGTAATGCTGGTAATAACCCGCCATACCTTTTGTATGATCAGGTAACTGGTCCCATTGCACATGGAGGCTCAGGGATCTGAGGTGTTTAAGACTCATTTCATAGTTCCCCACCACAAACCAGCACGCTTTTTCAGTATTCAGCCCAAACAAGCTGAAAGGTTTGGAAGTATCCACCTCGCCGAGATCATTATATAATTTTATATTACGTATGCCTTCTACTACAGTATGGATTTTGATAGAAGATATGGAAAAATGCTTCAGCCAGGAGTAACCGTATAACCAGTTATCGGGATTTAACAAGATACGCAGGACGGGGTGGGCAGAATTAAATCCATGTATTTCCTTATTGCAGGGAGTACTTTCCGGAAAGTACTCCGAAAGGGAGAAACGGATCCGGATACCTTCTTCTTTCTTATCTACTATATATTCATTTATTTTAGTCCATTCTTCGTTGCTGCTGATAGAAAGTTCGAAGAGTTGATCGAAAAGTTCAAATACTATTTTCTCGTGACTCCAGCCGGGAAGGCTTTTACGGATCACTGAAATAGCATTTTCCAGTTCTTTGTCCCATTTATCGTCTGATGAGAGAATAGTAAGCGTTATATGCCTTTTGCCTTCCCGTAATAAAAATGAAGGGTGAACGATCTGTATGCCTGCCTGATATAATAGATTACTACCAGAGAGTTCTTGTTGTCTGAAAGAGGTTACATAGTTAAGATAACCTGCAGGGAGATGCTTTTTATTACGCTCTGCATAATAAGCAAGTACTTTTTCCAGCCGGATGTTATTAACATATAGTTCTTCAGCTGTCAGGAATCGGGCCTGGGTTTTTTTCTCTGCCTGTAACAGGAATGCGGTTCTTTCCGGAATATGTACCGGATGAAGGGAATTTTTCTGTAACCTGATCCATACCCGGTGGGGGAGTGGTTGTAATGGAAGAACTTTGAGTATTTCGTCCAGATACCACTCCGTAAACGTGTGCCAGCGGTGGTTGAACCGGGAACTGATACCTTGCAACTGTTTCAGGAAAGCATATAAAAGTGCCTGTGAAGGTTCCATTTCACCGTTATAAGTTACTTCTTCGCTGGCCTGGTATAGCTGGATTAGTTCAGGTAATAGCTGGTCAAAATATCCGTCGGCCTCGTCTGTTGTATTGTAACAGCGTATGAAACCAGCTACTGTAATAGCCTGCCGAAGGAGGGACTGTATATCATTGTCTATAATCAGAAAGGGTTTGACAGCAGTAAATTGTGTTGTATATTCCCTCCGGCTGGTTCCTTTTCTTATTTTCGTCATACATGGTTATAAATTAGTGCCTTCCTTAAGATAAAAGGGAAATACCATATTACTACGGGTATTGGTTTGCCTGATCCGGTAATTTAAAAAGATATGCACTACCGCTTCATCCTGCTTTTCTATTTTAATCTCTTCCACTTCGATACGGGGCTCCCAATCGCTAATAGCTCTTGTCCTATCTCTTCGGATAGCAGACGCTTTTCAGTCAGGTTCATTTGTGAAAAGGTCCAGCGTTGCAGATGGCATCCATAGGCATGATGAAACGGACGCTCACCGGGACGGGTTGAAAAAAGGATACGCAGGCTTTGCCGGATATCCTCCTCTCCGTTTGCCATTATTACTCCTCCTGCTTTATCAAAGCAAACCGGAAAATTCCATCCGGTTCCCAGGTATTTTCTTTTATCCATTTTTTAACCTCCTATCATTACGGTGGGTAAACCTAATACAATGGTTCCTTCATGCGCACAACTGTCTCCCATGCGGGCAGCCGGTTTGTTACCGATCAGGACGGTGGCTGATCCTTTCATAATCGTATCGGGCGGACCGGTACATACGCATACATCGCCCATTACTGCCGCGGGTAGTCCGCCTATCAGTACTGTAGGAACACCAGGGCCGGTAACAGGGCCTCCGACATGGGGTACCGGAGGAAGTCCCGGGGTAACCATCGGGCATACATGCATATCAGTTAGTCGTGCAGCAGGTGGCATTTTGAATTTAGTTTATAGTTAATTAATTGCAACAATGGCTCCTTTCACTGTGGTCTGGCCAGATGCGGAGAGTTCGGCAGTAGAAGTCCCTTTGGTAGTAAAACCTATTTGTGCCTGTGCCTCTACGTTGGAACCGGCTAACTTCAGGTCAGCTTGTGCCTTAATCCCTATTTCGCTTCCGGCTTCCAGTGTAATAGTTGTTTTTGCTTGTATAATCACATCAGCTTCCGATTTCAGTGTGATACCGGAGGCATTACTGAGGATATTGTTTCCATGGAGGTCGGTAAGCTGTATGGATTCTTCCTTATCGTTTAATACGACTTGATTTTTTCCGGGAGTCTGTATCGTAATGATCTTATTTTCTTCGTCAAACTCTATCCGGAGTGCCGAACGGGTGACCAGAGCCCGTATATTATTATCATCCGCTAAAGGATAAGGAGGAGGAAAACTGCTACTATGCAAGCTTCCCAATATAACCGGATAGCAAGGATCATTATTCAGGAATCCGGTAATCACCTCTTCATCTATATCGGGAATAAAGTATGATCCGGTCTCCTTACCCGTGTACAGCATTGCCAGTCGTGCCCATAGCGTGTTTGTTTCTCCATTCAGTAAAGGAAACTCTATCTGTGTGCGGTGCTCGTTGGCCGGATCTCCTTCTATAGCAACTACTTTCTCGATATGTAATCCCTGAATACCAGGTAATAATCCCCCTGCCGGTAGGGCAGACACATCGGGAGATGCTGTGATATCTGCAGGCGATATCCCGATGCCGGCAGTGGTAATCCATTCGCCCTCTTTAATACTATGTTCTACCCGCCCGGTATAAATATTCCGTCAAACCGGCTTCCCAATCCGTTCAGGCTAATCGTACATCCGGCTATTACAGCAGCATTTCCCTGAAATTGTACTTCACCCCGGATACGGGCAAGCCCTGCTTTTAATAACCGGGCATCCGCCCAGTTTTGTAACATCTCTTTCTCTGCTATGCAAGAGGTTTGCAGGATCTGTTTACCGGCTCCTATAGCCTTTGCAAGTTCACTAGCCTCTATATTTCCCAGTGTATTAAGTGTAGGGGTAGTTCCGCTGACTGTAACCAATTCCTGGCTGGTATGATCCCATGCCCACGCTTCCGTTCCACTGATTTGGCCGGCTGCGTCCAGGTCGCCCCTGAAGCTATAGAGATCGGTGCCATACGTTATATCTACAACTGCATTGGCGTCTACTACCGGCTTTTTTATAAGGATGTCTTTATTTTCTGTTATAATAATCCATCCGTTTATATCAGCACGCGACAGGATAAAATCCCAGTCAGTAGCACCATATTGTACCAGTTCAGTATGTATGGCGGTGGTATCTTCCACGTCCGGTGTAAGGTTACTGTAGTCGCTCAGGATGGTTTTAATGGCTTCGCTATCTGTTGCTTTTTCAAATAATCTGTTTTTCCGTGTCAGGGTGGCCGGATAGGCATAGTCACAGCATCCGATAATTAGCGTAGCCTGTGCACCTGGAGCAATCTCGAGTTGATGGGAAACAACTATTCCAGTGAAAATAATCTCTTCTGTACCATTATAACCCGCTTCAATTCTTATTTCATTACCCGGAATAAATGTATTATCTTCACTTTCGTCAATCGCTTCGGTATTTGTACTGGTGATCTGGAATTCCAATTGTACTTTTCCTATCCGGTTTACTTCTTTCCGGATCCATACACTGATAAGGGCAAACAAACTTGTTATGGGCTTGTTTTCACTATAAATGGTACAAGTTACCAGTCCCTCACTGTTTTTTTATCGGAGATGTTGCCATATCTTTCAAGAGGAGGGAAGAGCAGGGTGCTTCCAGGTTCAACATACCGAAAACTCTCCAGGCTGTTAAACCGGGCGATATCACAACAATAAGAGGCATCGTGATATATTTTCTCACACCAGCCGGCAATACTTTCCCCGGCTTTTATGGTGATAATGCGGGTCAGATCGGGGGATAGTTTTCCCTCCTGCCGGGCAGAGGCCTGTTTTTCCATAAATCCGGTAAAACTCAGGCTCAGGTTGGCTCTCAAAGCTTCTCCTTCCGGTGAAAAGAGGTTGTATTCCTGTTTCATAGAGGTGAGGCGGCCTTTAAACTGGAAATTACCCCAGGTCATTATACTGTAACGTGCCTGATGCGTTTCACTTTCCATATGGTACAATACATCTTCTAATGCAAGAATTTGTTTGGTAACTGTCGGAGGAGTTGTAAAAAGTGAGAGGGGAGTAACAGCTCCCGTACCATCAAAGGTTAACTTGAAAGAAAGAGTCTCTTCTCCATGTCCTTTATACCGGGGTGCTTTTTTGGAAGAACCAATGCTTCTGTCTTTGCTATAGTCGATCCTTTTATCCAGCTGTAAAGAGGCCGGATTGAATTGTACCTCACATTCTTTATAGGCTCCCTTTATAGGCTCCCTGGTGGGTTGGGTCTTCATACCCCTGTAAAATCATTTTGGTAAGCATGTCAACGCTCTTTTAATATTTTATTTTGTCTCTTTATAATCCATTCAACTTCCCTGAGCAACTCCTTTTTCAATTCATTCCATTGCTGTTCTTCCGGTATACCCGGACGGGAAGCCTGTTCGATTGTACTGATCACATGGATCTCTTTAATAGTAATAGCCATTCTTATAAACGTATCAGTTGTGCGTAGGAAAATTCTATTGTTTCGATCAGAACACTGTTCTTTTGTGAGTCCAGTGCCTCTGTATCCCATTTGATAGGGAAAGCACCGGTACATATCCAGTTGTAAGTTGGAAATCCTTTTTCGTTCATCAGGCTGATAAAAATATCCTGTGGAAGAAAACTGCCCGAGAAATCACTTTCCAGTATCCCTTTGATCCATAATACATCCGTAGATATGACCGGTCGTAATGCCCGTTTCAATACCAGGTTGCTATGTTTTAATTGTTTAGGCAACCGGTGCTGGTAGGTATTGACGCTACCTTCCGGAATTGTTTCCAGTTCCATCTCTACCTGTAGCCCTGATACCTCTTTAAAAGGTAGCTCGAGAAAACCCAACTGTACGCTGAAATAAAAGGCTACAGGTAAATCCCAGTTATTGGCCATTTGCTTAGTTATTATCTATGGTAAGCCCTTCATGTGCTATCTCCAGGGTTTCGACTGCCACTTCATTCCCGTCCGATTTCATATCGGTACCGGTTATTTTGGTAGGCCAGGCGTTTTTGAGCGACCATACCATAGTGGGATTTCCTTCTTCATCTAATAGTTTGATAGTTACATCCTCCCGGTTGATCGTATTCATTTTGATAGCGTTAAACCAGTCCCAGAATTTATTATCCCCTTTGAATACCCCTTTTTTAAGAGTTACATTTCCATATTTTTTGATACCGGGCATTTTAATTGTTGAAAACTCGGGACTGTTCCCATGGCGGTATTCAATGATTTGTGCTTCGACATCCAGACCTGAAACTTCCTGGAAAGAGGCTTCTGCCAGGGTGGCTATTTCAACTGTAAAGTAAAATTTAGGTAATGGCCATACGTTATCTTGTGCTTCTCCTGCCATAATATTTTATTTTAAAATTATTTCTTTCTTTTAATCTACTGTTTTAGCTTTTCTGCATTTGCTGTTGGAAGGTAATCTCTATAAACTCTGCCGGACGTACGATGGCAACCAATACAGTGATTCTCATAATTCCTTCCAGTATATCTTCGGGAGTCATTGTATCCCCTAATCCTATATGTACACTGTAGGCATCCTCAGGTACGGCACCTGCCAGGCCACCCCGTTTCCAGATGCCATTCAGGAAGTTGGAGATCATACTTTTTACATTTACCCATGTGTTGGCTTCGTTCGGGTCGAAAACATATGCCCGGGCTGCATTTCTGACAGACTCCTGCAACATAATCATGGTGCGGCGCACATTGATATAACGCCAGTCCAGTGAGTTTCCATCTAATGTACGGGCGCCCCAGACTTTAATACCTTCGCCGGTAAACGTGCGTATGGCATTCACCGATTTACCACTAAGTGGAACATTCAGGTCTTCCTGTTCATCATGGGAAATATTCACCGCAGGACTAACTGCTGTAGCTACACTTACATTCGCCGGAGCCTTCCATACCCCTTTTGTATTATCTACCATGGTGAAGATACCGGCCATGGCGGCCGAAACAGGCAACAGATTCAGCGAAGTACGCATTTCACGAATCAAGTCTCTGTAGAGCGGACTGATTTGCATCAGTATTTTATGGATAGTGATTTTTTCTATTGCTTCCAGCGTTGTACCTAGTTTTTCAATGTACAACAAAGCTTCTTCTTTTTTAGCTTCAGGAATGGGTAAAAGTATAAACTCCTGTGTCAGCAGCTCTTTTAATTGTTCTATATCCAGGTTCTCAAAACTGAGTTCGTTTTCCTGTACAATAGAAGTATTGAGCCAGGGATAATAAGCTGCTCCGAAATCCAGGAATTCATTTCCGATATTTTCACGGAAGTTATTTACCATATCCCCGCCGGGATCTTTACGGTCTTTGTAACCATGGTATATATCCAATAGTCCAAAACGGTTGCGCATCTCATATCCGCAGTGTCTCAGGATGGCCTGTTGTAAGGCGTAACACTCGTTGGCATCGGCCAGGGTAATCGCTTCGGGGATGACAACTAACGTTGGTTCCTGTTCTTTGATAAGCGGGATAATCCCTTTCTCCAGCTTATCTTTTTCAATATCTTCCCCGTAATTACCTACCGAAACAATGTAACAAGGGCCTCCTCCATTGGCATAAAACAGCAGTATGCTATAATAAAGGATAAAATTATCTATCCGCTTTACCTGGTAGTTTTTCCCATTGAAGATCACCGAGGGTTTCTCTGTACTTTCTTCCAGGGTAAAACGTGGGGTGGGCGCACCACCGAAATAGCTTCTGAATTCGGCCATAGAGGTAATGCGCCAGGGCTGGTTGGTTAAAGATTTGTTTCCGTTAACCGCCTACTCCGTATAGCCTATAAAGACAGGTACTGCCGTTGCTACTTCAACAACAGAGTTGGGGAATGCATTTTTCTCAACAATATAGACGCCGGGTGTTTTCATTGCACACATAATAGTTTTTTTGAGAAGTTTATAAATAGAAATAAGTTGTTATGGTATTCCTCTTTCCGGTAGGTGATAACCGGTCGGGCAGAGGAGGGGACAGATGGTCGCACAAAATCCTTTCCCTACCCTGTTGGTGTTCTTTTAACCGGATCGTATAGGGGGATCCCTGCTGTACCGAGATGGGTTCTGTAGACCGGATACTGATTACCTGCGGATACTCCGGCCATTCCAGTTTTTCTGCTTTACCGAAACAGATCCGGTTGGCCTTTTCATAAATGCTTAATGCCTCATAATCCTGTATCGCCGGTAAAAAAAGCAGGAATTCCCAATAATAACTTCTGGTAGGAATGGTAATGGAATGCTCTTTTAGGCTGGTTGGCAACCGGAGTGTGAACCAACTTTTTGGTATGGAAGGTACTTCTATACAAGTATCGATAGCAGCTAATATCTTTTCCGATACATAATAGAATACCGGGTCGGTAGGCTGTATATGGAAACCTAATGCGTTAATCTCAGTTATATCTTTTCTATGTATAGCAGAAAGGATCACCCAGGTGTTCCTTTCTGCTTTCCGGAATACCAATTCATATTTATCCAGTATTTGTTGTGTCGGTTTATCCGGTAACAGCCGGATCGGGATCCGCCTATCCTCATAATAGGAATGGACGAAGAAGATCTTTTGCCATATATTATATCTCTCTGTTACCTTCATATGTTCAGTTCCCTTTCCGATATATTACTACGTATTTCACTGATATGTTGCCCGTCGACCGAGAGAACCCTTATTTTACAGCAAATAGCAGGATAGTAGGTTCCTCCGCATATCCCCCATATATTGGAAAGTTCGTTGAATGACAGGTTCACAGGTTCTATGGCTAAAGAGGCCTGGGGATGCGTTATATCCACTACCGGATGGCTTTGCAGGTAAACCAGTGCTGCCGAAAGTAAATCCAATGATTCCTGATGTTGTTTTTCCTGAAAAACGGCACTGATTATAATATATAAATTCAGAAGCCACGCCGGAGCGCCCTTTTGTGTTCTACCGGTTCCGAGCGGTTGCCTGTTTATAGCTATTCCGGCAGCTGTTTCCCGTTCGATATTAATCAGGGTAACATGTAACTTATTATCCGGTATATTTATATAAGTTCCCCCTAATGGTAAAGGAAGCGCAATAGACTCCTGCAGGTTAAATTTTCTTTGTAGGTAACCCGATAAGGAGAATGCCAATGTTTTTAAAGTCTTATTTACCATCGTATCTCTATTTTTTATCCCTGTATCAGGAAGTGAGGGTAAAAATAGAGTGGGATGGCGAAGTTTTATTTCGCGGTATATATTTTTCCGCATAAATCTATATATACATCCCATTATTGATTTCGCAATTGTTAGGAAAATATAGTAAATAATAAACTTTTGTATACAATTTATAGAACCATATCCTGTTGGTATTAAACGTAATTTACTACCTTTACAGCCAAATTTTGTTTCGAAATCTTGCAATAACTTATTACACATTATACATTACGTATGGGAAAATACAGACTAATCAACAATGTATTAGGTTTTATAACTTTTCTGATTGCTTCTACCGTATACTTGTTGACCATTGAACCTACCGCCAGTTTCTGGGATTGCGGCGAATTTATTTCATCTGCCTATAAACTTGAAGTGGATCACCCGCCGGGCGCTCCCTTCTTTATGCTGACAGCTAACTTATTTACCCAGTTCGCATCAGACACCAGTATGGTGCCGGTTATGGTCAATGCCATGTCGGCGTTGTTTAGCGGGTTAACCATCCTGTTCTTCTTCTGGAGTATTACCCATATGGCCCGTAAGGTTATTGTAAACGATGGACAGGAGATGACACTGGCCCAGATGATCTCTGTTATGGGGTGTGGACTGGTTGGTGCACTGGTTTATACATTCAGTGATACTTTCTGGTTCAGTGCGGTAGAGGGCGAGGTATATGCTTATTCTTCGTTGTTCACTGCCGTTGTTTTCTGGCTGATCCTGAAGTGGGAAGAGGCGGCAGATAAACCACAGGCCGACCGGTGGATTGTCCTGATTGCCTACCTGATGGGGCTGAGTATCGGCGTCCATCTGCTGAACCTGCTTTGTATTCCTGCTATTGTATTGGTATATTATTATAAGAAATATCCTAACCCTACCATGAAAGGTACGCTGGTTGCTCTGGCTATCTCTTTTGTACTGATCGCACTGATGATGTACGGAGTTGTACAGGGACTGGTAGAGGTGTGCGGATGGTTTGAATTACTGTTTGTCAATGTATTGGGAATGCCTTATAACTCCGGTGTATATGCATACGCCATTACTTTAGGGGCGGTTCTATGCTGGGCTGTCTATGAAACGATGCGCGGGGAGATCCATGAATTGCGGATGAAGATCGCTTTTATCCTTTCTATCGTATTGGTAGGTATTCCTTTTATCGGTGATGGCTATTTAGTAGGTATCCTCTTAATTGCTGCTTTAACTTTCTATCTGTTCAGAAGTAAAAAAGTAGCTATTAAAACATTAAATACCATTCTGGTATCGTTAATTGTTATTGTGGTAGGCTATTCTTCCTATGCGCTGATCCTGATCCGTGCAACTGCCGATACGCCTATGAACCAGAACTCTCCCCAGGATATCTTTACCCTGCGTACCTATCTGGCCCGTGAGCAATATGGAAAAACCCCACTGATTTACGGACACACCTATGCTTCGGAGGTAAAACGCGAGAACCAGGGGGGTAGTTGTGTAGCTATTACCAAAGAGGGTGCTCCTAACTGGAGCCGGGTAATTAAAAATGACCCTTCGGAGAAAGATAAATACTATATCTCACGGTATGATATAGATTACGAATATGAAGGTGAGCTCAATATGCTCTTTCCACGTATGTATAGCGGTGACCCGCAGCATGTGGAGGCTTATAAAGAGTGGGCCCGGATCAAAGGGCAACCGGTCCGGTTTAACTGCTGCGGCAAGATGGTTACCGTCATGAAGCCAACCTTTGCTGAGAATATCCGGTTCTTTTTCTCTTACCAGCTTAACTTTATGTACTGGAGGTACTTTATGTGGAACTTCTCCGGCCGGCAAAATGATATTCAGGGCCATGGGGAGGTACTGAATGGTAACTGGATCACAGGTATTAAATTTATTGATGAAATACTGGTTGGCCCGCAGGAGGATATGCCGGCAAGCATTGTAGAGAATAAAGGGCATAATGTCTATTATATGCTTCCGCTATTATTGGGTATTATTGGTTTACTTTACCAGGCATACCGGAGCGATAAAGGAATACAAAGTTTCTGGGTAACCTTTTTCCTCTTTTTTATGACCGGTATTGCGATTGTGCTTTACCTGAACCAGACCCCTTACCAGCCTCGTGAGCGTGATTATGCGTATGCAGGTTCATTCTATGCCTTCTGCATATGGATTGGCTTTGGAGTAGCCGGATTAGCTAAGTTGCTGGAAAAATATGGAAAGATTCCCGCTGTGACGGCTGCATCGGTTGCTACCTTGCTGAGTTTATTTGTTCCTATTCAGATGGCTGGCCAGAACTGGGACGACCATGATCGGTCGGAACGGTATGTAGCACGCGATTTCGGTGCTAACTACCTCGAATCATGTGAGCCGAATGCGGTGATCTTTACCAATGGAGATAATGACACATTCCCTTTGTGGTATGCCCAGGAAGTAGAAGGCATCCGTACCGATATCCGGGTATGTAATACCAGCTATCTGCAAACAGACTGGTATATAGACCAGATGAAGAAACAAGCCTATGAGTCTGATCCATTACCTATCTCCTGGACACGGGCGGATTATGTACAGGGAACACGCGACTTTGCTTATGTATTCCCGCTTACCGAACAACCAGTTGACCTGAATACCGCTTTGAGCTTTGTCCGGAGTAATGATCCGAAACATAAAAGAGTTCCCGGCATTTCCCAGGAGCTGGATTATATACCGTCTGAAACGTTAATATATAAAGTAGATTCGGCTGCTGTTATGCGTAACGGGGTAATTGCTCCCGGCGAAGCACAGTATATGCTGGATGAAATGATCATCAACCTGAAAGGAAAGAATGGGTTGGGTAAACAGGAGCTGATTATCCTGGATATGCTAAGTGCCAATAACTGGGAACGTCCGATCTACTATGCAATTACCGTAAGCCCCGATCAGTTCGTTAAGCTCGATCCTTACTTCCGCCAGACGGGTCTGGCCTGCCAGATTGTTCCTTTGCAGGCACGTAACGGAGCAGTAGGCCTGTCGGTTGATACAGAGAAAATGTACGACAACATTATGAATAAGTTCAAATGGGGCGGAGTAGAGAAGCCGGGCATCTATCTGGATGAAAACGTAATGAGAATGTGTAAAACCTACCGTATCGCGGTATTTAACCGGTTGGCTACTTCATTGATCGAAGAAGGAAAAGATGAAATGGCACTGGATATCCTCGATAAATGTATGGAAGTGTTACCGGCGGTAAATGTACCGTTAGACTATACGGCACTAGGTACCGGGGAAGCTTATTATGTATTGGGTGAAACTGAAAAAGCCGATCAGGTTTATGCGGAGATAGCCGAAAATACCATGCGTAACCTGAACTGGTTCTTCCGCCTGAAACCCGGCCAGCTGGCTTCTGTAATGAACGAGGTGGAACACAACCTGGCAGTTATGCAACAGGTATTGATCGTAAGTAAAGAATATAATTCGCAGGTAGGACAGCCCTATCAGGAAGAGTTTGATAACTTCCGGATGGCCTATGGCTCGACTCGCAGGAATTAAAGATGTTTATAGAGCAACCACCCTGGTTTTGTAGGGCACTGTTCCCTGGTGTGGTCTGGCGGATACCGGCCCCGGAGAAGTGTGTTTATCTCACTTTTGACGATGGCCCTATCCCTAGAATTACTCCCTGGGTGCTCGACCTGTTAGACCAATATGGCGTAAAGGCTACCTTCTTTTGTGTAGGTGATAATGTCCGCCGGTATCCGGAGATTTACCAGCAGGTATTAGACCGGGGCCATCAGGTAGGCAATCATACCTTTAACCATATCCAGGGAATCAAATACTGGACTAAAAACTACCTGGCCAACGTAAAAAAGGCGGCCGGGTATATTCAAAGTAATTTGTTCCGTCCTCCGTACGGGCATATGCGCCTCCCGCAGATCCTTACCCTCCGTAGCCAGTACCGCATTATTATGTGGGATGTGGTAACCCGTGATTATAGTCCGCATATGACTCCCAACGGAGTTTTTAATGTAGTAAAGAATTATACCCGTAACGGGTCGGTAATTGTATTCCACGACTCCCTGAAAGCAGAAAAAAACATGAAGGAAGCGTTGCCACGGTCGATAGAATGGTTGTTGGAGCAGGAATATGAGTTTAAACTATTTAATCCCGAAGGGATTGCAGGTAAATAACTGGGCAAGGCACATTCCGTAGCTGGAAAGATTACTCGTCCAGTGTGAGTACGGCGGTGGTCAACCTTTTAGCGTCGAAGGGGATCTGGCCAGGGCCGACCTACGGAAAGGAGAATAGTATCAGCCACGGGATATGCATCCCGCGGTTATTCACATCATACCCCGGCCGGAGTACTTATTAATACCTTACCTTACAAAAACTCCTGTACTTTATAAACAAACTCCATCCAGACCCAATACCTGATAGCTTTTCCTGCCAACATAGAGATCGCAACGATCCATATATTTGCCCGCAGGAAGCCTAAAGCAACTACGATGAAGTCGCCAATTCCGGGCAGGAAAACAAAAAAGGCCATCCACGAACCTTTATCTTTAATCCATGCCTGTACCTTCTCCAGTTTGGTGGCATCCAGTTTGAGATACTTTTCTATCCATTCCACTTTTCCCAGCATGCCCAGCCAGTAACAGCTCATTCCTCCCAGGAAATTACCCAGGGTAGCAGCAATCATACACGGCCAGTAAGCCGCTTCGGCCAGTAATACACCTGTAAGAACTACCTCGCTGCTGAAAGGCAGGATAGTAGCAGCCAGGAAGGCGGCAATAAATACCCCTATGTAGCCGTAGGTTATAAGAAATTCCATATCCGTATAATATAAAGCGAGATGAAGAAAAGAATAGAGAGGTAAAAAAGCCAGCTAACGATCCGGCTGCGTACTACCGTAAAGAAGTGGGCTACCAGGATAGAGGCCGGTATGGAAGCCGTTTCCATGAATTCTTCCGACTCCTGTTCATATTGGAAATAAAGGACAAATATCCACACAGCCATAGCTATCAGAAAAGAAAGATATTGCCGTGTGCGTAAGGTATCCTCATACTCGTGGGTAAGGATATTTACGGCAGCCAGCAGCGTAAGAATAGCTATACCCGTGATCCCTGCCCACTGGGTTATATCCAGCGTGCCGGCGGTAAGGAACTTGGCTTTAAAGAGCATGGTAAACGGGAGGGTGAAGGCTGTAAAGTTATTTTGCCATATACACCATCCCAGTAAAAACCAGTAGAGGGTTCCTACGCCACATACCGAGGCCAGGAACGTACGTATATTTAATGTGCGGAAATTATACATTCCAATCCAGGATAAAGGCAGGAACCAGAGCAAATGTACCCACAGTAAACTACCTGTTGCAATAAGTAACCCGCTATTGTAAGCATTTGTTCTGGCCTCCGGCTCATGATAGGAAGTAAATAGCTGGTAGATGGCCAGGATCAGGCAGAACACACCTAAAGAGGTAGCTTTCAGAGGAAAGAAATCGGGATTGGTACTACTGAACAGGATATAAAAAAGAAAAGGGAGCAGCGTCTTTTCCCGGATCAGCATCAGGGCATAATTAGCCCGGTGAAGCAGCGCAGCACCCCCTACCATTAATAAAAAACCAATGGTATAGGTAACTGCCTTTCCGGGAAGGATGCGGCATAGGGTATTCCACAGGGGAGGAGCGGTTACTTCGCCATATACCGGATAACCAACCGATGTCACATAACTTATCACCCAACAGGCCATACATGCCAATAAGATACAGGCAAAGATAGCCGGGCTTACCAGCGTATAGCGTCTGTGGGAGGTATACCCTTCTCTCATCGTTGTATTTACAGGTCGAAACCGATATCGCTACGGAAATATTTCTTATCGAAATCGATGGCATTGGCACCTGCGAATGAGTGGGCAAGCGCCTCCTCTTTATCTTTGCCGTAAGAGCTGATGGCCAGTACACGGCCTCCGCTGGTCAGGATTTCTCCGTTCACCTCTTTCGTGCCGGCATGGAAAACGATATTCTTCCCGGAAATAGTATCCAGTCCGCTGATTACTTTATCTTTTTCATAAGCCTCCGGATAACCGCCGCTTACCAGCATCACGGTTACGGCTGCCCGTGGATCAATTTCCAGTACTTTCGTATCCAGGTTCCCCTGGGCAACACCTTCCAGCAGGTCAACCAGGTCGCTTTTGATCCGTAGCATCACTACTTCCGTTTCCGGGTCGCCCATCCGGCAATTGTATTCAATCACCATCGGTTCCTGTTTTACACTGATAAGGCCGAGGAAAATAAAACCTTTATAATCGATATTTTCGGCTTTCAGCCCTTCGATGGTTGGGCGGATAATCCGTTCGTCTACTTTGGCCATAAAAGCCTCGTCGGCAAAAGGAACAGGCGAAACGGCACCCATACCACCCGTATTTAATCCGGTATTACCCTCGCCGATCCGTTTGTAATCTTTGGCTACAGGCAGTACTTTATAGTGTTCTCCATCCGAAAGGACGAATATGGAACATTCGATTCCATCGAGGAATTCTTCAATAACAACTGTTTTACTCGCATCGCCGAACATACCTCCCAGCATGTCGCTAAGCTCTTTTTTAGCCTCTTCAAGTGTATCCAGTATCAATACCCCTTTACCGGCTGCCAGACCGTCGGCTTTCAGCACATAAGGTGCTTCCAGTGATTCGAGGAAAGCGAAGCCCTCTTCCAGGTTATCCGCTGTGATACTTTTATAGCGTGCTGTCGGTATATGATGGCGCACCATAAAGGCTTTGGCAAAGTCTTTACTACCCTCCAGTTGCGCACCCTCCTGGCTGGGGCCAATTACCGGTACGGAAGCCAGTTGAGCATCGGTACGGAAATAATCGTAAATCCCTTTTACCAACGGGTCTTCCGGCCCTACTACCACCATATCGATATTGTTTTGCAGTACAAATGCTTTGATCCTGTCGAAATCTGTTGCCGGCAAGGCTACATTTGTTCCGGCCAGGGCAGTTCCGGCATTACCGGGAGCAATAAAAAGTTGTTCCACCCGCGGGCTTTGAGCAATTTTCCAGGCTAATGCATGTTCACGGCCGCCTGAGCCTACTAATAAGATATTCATTTGATAGTATATTAATTATTATTTATTCAGTGTTACAGAAAATCATCGAAATAGCGGGTGATCTTCTCATACAGGTGTGGCCGGTCTTTTCCGGTCACGTTATGCCCATGTCCCGGATAAACGAAATAGTCCGGGTGTGTACCTGCATTTACACAAGCTTTCAGGAATTCCAGGCTATGCTGCCATACTACTACCGGGTCTACATCCCCATGGATCAGCAACAGACGTCCTTTCAGGTTGCCGGCTTTCTCTTTCAGGTTGGAATTTTTATACCCTTCCGGATTGTCCTGCGGACTGTCCATATACCGTTCACCATACATAATTTCGTAGCGGCTCCAGTCAATCACCGGCCCTCCGGCTACGCCTACCTTGAAAACATCCGGGTAGGTAAGCATCAGGTTAGTGGTCATAAAACCACCGTAACTCCAGCCATGTACACCAATCCGTTCCTTATCTACATAGGGCAGGGAGCAAAGATAATCAATTCCTTTCATCTGGTCTTCCATTTCACAGGTGCCCAGTTGGCGGAAGATCACATTCTCAAATTCCAGTCCCCGGTTTGCCGACCCCCGGCTATCTACCGTGAATACAATATATCCCCGCTGTGCCATGTACAGATCCCATCCCCGGGTTCCATATTGCCAGCTACCGTTGATAAGTTGTACATGCGGACCACCATATACGTATACGATTACAGGATACTTTTTTGTTTCGTCGAGGCCGGCCGGTTTGATGATCCGGTAGTTTAGCTCCGTCTCTCCGTCGGCCGCTATGAGCTGGCCTGTTTCGATGGAGGGAAGCGTATAGTTTTTGAACGGATCGGAGGCCGACAACAGGTTTTTAACCGGTTCGCCGCTAGTTGTACGCAACAGGTCAATATCATGTGGGATAGCCGAAGAGGTTACCCGGTCAATCAGGTAATTGCCCGAAGGGCTTAAAGAGGCAGTATGTACACCCTGTTTGCTGTTCAGGAATTCCATATTCCCGTCTGCCAGGTTTACTTTCAGGATATTGTTTTCCATCCCGGGGCCGCTTACCGGTCTTTCCGGGTGGGGCAGTGTGGCAAGCAGGTAAACGTTTTGTTTATCAACACCTAACACTTCCTGGACAAGCCATTCCCCATGGGTAAGCTGCCGGATCAGTTTCCCTTTGGTATTATAGAGGTAAAGATGGTTATAACCGTCGCGCTGGCTTTGCCAGATAAACAACCGAGTGGAATCACCCGGTAAGAACTGTACCGGATGTTGCGGTTCTACATAGTTAGGATGGGTTTCGGTAAACAATACCTCACTTCGTTTGCCGTTCAGGGCATTATATTTGACCAGTTGGCATTTATTTTGTTCCCGGTTTACCTCTGCCATATAAATACTCTTCTCGTCGGGGCTCCAGGCAATATTAGTCAAATATTTTTCTTTGGGCGTACCGGTTTGAAGCCATATGGTTTCGCCTGTTTGCACGTTGTAAATACCCACCGTAACCTCATGGCTTTTCATGCCGGCCATAGGGTATTTAATCGGTTGCGCTTTGGCACACCGTGCGTTTACATTGACCAGCGGATAATCGGTAACCATCCGTTCATCCATCCGGTAAAAAGCAAGATACTTGCCGGAAGGCGACCAGAAGGTTCCTTTTGCGATACCAAACTCACGCTGGTGTACCGCCTGCCCGTTTACGATACCCGGCTCCTGGTCGGTAGTAACAGGTCGGGCTGCTTCGTTGGCTGGCTGGATATACAGGTTGTTTTTAAGGGTAAAAGCCAGGTGAGTACCCGAAGGAGATAGCTCTGTGTGCTGCTCTTCACCTGCCAGTGGGTAACGGACTGCCAGCTCTTTCCGTTGCCAGTCCAGTAGCAGCAGTTCGTTCCGGTGTCGGAAAGACAGGAGGGTCTTTTCCGGCAACGGGCTGGTAAATGCAGGTATATTTCCGGCAGCAGGCAATCCGGCATCCGTTAATATGCTGTTGAGTTGCCCGCGGGTAAGGACTACCGTTTCCGGTTCACCGGGCACAGCAGCCAGCAGGGAGTCTCCTTTTGCATACAGGTAGTACGCCCCACTCCATTGCAGTTGTTTCAGGGTACGGGGAACAAACCGGTTATAGGTTTTCCCGCCCGGTATCAGGTCATGTAATGTGAGCTCTTTTTCCTGCGCCATCAACGCTGTACCTATCCAACAGATCCAAATGAAGAACGCCCAATGCCGTTTATTCGCCGGATTCATCCTTCCTTCTTTTACGGGGTTTGAAAGTTATATTCTCTTCAAACCGGGTCTCTTTATAAGCATCTTTTCGCTTTTTGAGTTCTTTTTTACCGGTTGGACGTTCCTCCCTGTCGGGTGCCTTCCAGGGCGATCTTTTCTCTTTGTATTCCCTGGAGATAAACTTTTTACCGGGCAGGTAGGGGGTCTCATCCTCCTCGTCGTCGGCATGTGCAGCCGCAAAGCGGCGGTCGGGGCGGTCTAACCGGTCATTTTTGAAGTCAGGCCGTGTACTCCGGCTTTTCTGCGGAGCGGCTGGCCGTGGCGACGGGCCTACCGGTCTTTCCCCTTCTGCCAATGCCTTTTTATAGTCTTTATTTTTACCTTCGAAAATTTCGTAATGGCGGTATTCACAATCCAGTGAACCATTGATCATCTTCATTTTTTCGGTAGGACGAAGCCCGATCTTATCGAAACATTCATCTTTATAGCTTAATATCCAGACGTTGTAACCTGTGAATACATGTTTGATCCGTTTGCCGATCATGGTGTACAGGCCCAGCAGGTCGCGCGAGGAAATACGCTCGCCATACGGTGGGTTGGTCACCAGGATACCCGGCCGGGGTGCTTCGGTATATTGCTGGAAAGGCAATACCTGCAAGTCGATATATTTACCCAACCCGGCATTTTTAATGTTTTTCTGTGCAATCTCAATCGCTACCGGCGAGATATCCGACCCGTAACATTTGTATGAAAATTCACGTTCCCTGCTTTCGTCGTTGTAGATACGGTCGAACAATTCCTGGTCAAAATCCAGCCACTTTTCGAAAGCGAACTCTTTGCGATGGATACCCGGTGCGATGTTCAAGGCAATCATCGCCGCCTCTATCAACAGCGTTCCTGAGCCACACATCGGGTCTACAAAATTAGATTCACCTTTCCACCCGGTTTTCATAATCATGCCGGCTGCCAGTACCTCATTCAGCGGAGCTTCCGTCTGTTCCACCCGGTAACCCCGTTTATGCAGGCTTTCCCCTGAACTGTCGATGGAAAGGGTACAGTCGTTATGTGAAATATGGATGTTGATATACAGGTCGGGTTTATTTACCCGTACCGAAGGCCTTTTCTCATCCTTCTCCATAAAGTAGTCTACAATAGCATCTTTCGTACGGTAAGCAACGAATTTGGAATGGTTGAAATCTTCCGAGTAGATCACCGAATCGATCGCAAATGTTTTATCGGGGGTAATATAATTCCCCCATTGTACCTTCTTCACCTCTTTGTATACCGTATCGGCATCTTTGGCTTTGAAATGATAAATGGGTTTTAAGATCCGGAGTGCGGTACGGCAATGAAAGTTTGCTTTATAAAGCAGTTCCTTGTTTTTTGTGAAGGAAACCATCCGGCGTCCCAGTTGTAAATCGTTGGCCCCTAAGGATAATAACTCGCCGGCCAGTATCTCCTCTAACCCGTATAGAGTTTTGGCCACCATTTCAAACGCTTCGTTCATCATTTTTAAGATAGACAGTAAACAATCACTTACGAACAATTCCTGCCTGGCAGAGCTTGCATCTATTCAATTGCCTGTCGGTTTATAATTTAAGTTGTGTTAGTTTCTCTTTTCTCTTTGTGCACCCACCGGGTTACCGGTTTCCCTCCCTGCATAGTTGTTCAACTGTCTCACCGGCTGCCACATGCCTGGCCAGCCACACATTTCCGCATATCGTAGCTCCCTGGCCAATATGGATACGCCCCATCAGCGTAGAATTGGAATAAACCGTAACATGGTCTTCCAATACCGGATGGCGCGCGATATGGCGGCTCTCTTCTCCCTGCAGGTTGCCGGGCAGTTTCTCGCCCGCCAGGCTTACTCCCTGGAAGATACGTACATAATTGCCTATGATACTGGTTTCGCCAATCACCGTACCGGTCCCGTGGTCGATCGAGAAATGATCGCCTATCTCTGCACCGGGATGTATATCGATACCGGTTTCGGAATGAGCCATTTCGGTAATCATCCGCGGAATAAAAGGAACCTGTAACAAATAGAGCTGGTGGGCAATCCGGTAGTTTACAATGGCCCTGAACCCGGGATAACAGAAGATCACTTCGTTAATGTTGCGTGCCGCCGGATCGTTGTTGTATGCTGCCTCAGCGTCTGTTGCCAGTATGGCACGCATATCGGGGAGGGTGGAAATAAATTGTTCTGAAAGGGCTTCGGCCTTTTCCCGGATAGTTTCGTCGGGGCATGACAGGCCGTCGTTATTATCAAAGCATAACCCAGCATAGATCTGCTGGGTTAGCAATGCATATAATGTCTCTATATTCACACCGGTATGGTAGCGAATGGTTTGTTTACTTATCCTGGCATTCCCAAAATACCCCGGAAAGAGGATGACCCGGCATAGGTTCACCACTTTTTTAAGCACCTCTTCCGAAGGCAGGGATGCTTCGTCGTGATAGGCATGGAACAACTGGTTGTAGGAAGATTCTTCCGATAGCTTATCTACCGTTGCGTTCAATACCTTGCTATGCGTTTTTACTGCCATTCTGCCGGAAATGTAATTTACAGCAAAAGTACATTAATTATCTGAGATGTGAGCGTTTTATCCTACTAAAACCACTTTAAAATCAAGTACAGGTGGCAGAACTACCGTACCTGTTCTTCCAAAATCACTTATTCTTATGGTAAAAGTAACTTCCCCCGGGTAATATTCTGCATCAATGCACTCTATCCAATTGAAATATATATTTCCATCAAAGTCCTCTACAGGAAAAGTGCGGCCAAGCTGAATCATTACTTCACTTTCCTCGTTGTCATAGTCAATATAGGTATATCCTACTACAAGACCGTCATCGTATATATCAAATTTAAAGCAGGAAAATCCAATGTGCAATAATAATAAAGATTTGTTCCATCATTATCTGTAGCAGTTTTCCACTGATTTGCTCTTACATGGAAATAATAAGGAGTCATATTTACAGTTCCTTCCGGTCTTCGGGAACCCTCCGGCCCCATTGGCCCCTCGCAGGATACAAAGGATATAATCGTGAGGATTGTCACGAAAACAGGTAATAAAAACTTTTTCATATTTATTTATTTTTAAAATATTGATGCAAATATATTTAATATTTGTTTGATAATTGTTTTTATGATTATCCGCATAATGTCCTATTATAAATTCTGGATTTGAAGTCGGAG
>JAJPZJ010000004.1 GCA_021204405.1 Tannerellaceae bacterium
ACATTCATATGATGTTCAATAAATCAACGGACATTATGCGGATAATCATTTAATTATGCGGATAATCATTTAATTTTATTTATCTTTGTCTATCTAAATAAAGATTTGGTATGCCGGCTATTCTTATTATAGAAGATGATATAACATTCTCTTTAATGCTATCTACCTGGTTAGGTAAAAAGGCTTTGAAGTTGATACAACCAGTTCTGTGGCTGAAGCTATACGTAAAATAGCGCAGAAAGGTATGATCTTATCCTGTCTGATCTGCGGTTGCCTGATGGAAACGGAATAGAGTTATTAAAACAGGTGAAAGCAAAGCACGCTAATCTTCCTGTAATTATGATGACCAGCTATGCGGAGATCCAAACAGCTGTACAGGCAATTAAACTGGGAGCATCTGATTATATAGCCAAACCTCTGAATCCGGAAGAGTTGTTAGGAAAAATAAATGAATTATTGCCTGCTGCCCCTTCTTCAGATATTGTTAGCCGGGAGTATGTGGGGAATGTTTATCTGGAAGGCCAAAGCCTGGCCGCAACACAACTTTTTCAACATGTTCGTTTGGTGGCTCCTACCGACTTGTCTGTATTGATAACGGGTTCCAGTGGTACAGGTAAAGAGTATATAGCCCGGCGGATTCATGAACAAAGTACCAGGGCACAGGCACCTTTTATAGCTGTGGATTGTGGTGCTATTGCAAAAGAGTTGGCTGCTTCCGAGTTCTTTGGACATATCAAAGGCTCTTTTACAGGAGCCATAGATAATAAAACAGGTGCTTTCGCAGCTGCAAACGGGGGAACGATTTTTCTGGATGAAATAGGTAATCTAACCTATGAAATACAGGTTCAGTTATTACGTGCTTTACAGGAGAGAAAGATCAAACCCCTGGGAAGTAATCAGGAAATACCCATTAATATACGATTGGTTTCTGCCACAAATGAGAATTTACGGGAAGCGATCGGTAAAGGTGATTTTCGTGAAGACCTCTATCACCGGATCAATGAGTTTACCATTCGCGTACCGGACCTGAAGGAGAGGAAGGAAGACCTGTTGCTCTTTGCCAATCATTTTCTGGATTTAGCTAATCACGAACTTAATAAAGATATTATTGGTTTTGATGCTGAAACAACCCGCCTTTTTATTTCGTATGACTGGCCGGGTAATTTGCGCCAAATGAAAAATGTAATACGCTATGCAACTTTGTTGTCGTCCGGACGTTATATTACTCCGGCTGAGTTGCCGGCTGAAATTACAGAATTAAAGCCTGTTAAAGGAGTTGTTTCTCATTTGAAAGATGAGAATTATGAACGTACCATGATTATACAAGCTTTACAGGAGGCCGGTAATAATAAAACCAAAGCTGCTCAATTGCTGGGTATCGACCGGAAAACGCTTTACAATAAACTTAAGGCATACCGTATTGAATAAGTATGCAGGCTTTTTCTTCTTTTTTGTAATTAAATAACCCTTCTAATGGCCAAAAACGAACTCCTATACGTAGGAGACCCGTGAAGCGTAAATCTTCACGCAAGAAAAAACTATTCATTCTGCATGGCGTACCGCTTTCAGAACCTTAAGGCAACTGTTTATCGCAGCCATCCTGGTACTTATTAGTTTTTTTTGGTATCCTGTATTTGTATGATAATTATCAGCCGGGACAGTTCCTGGAGAATATTCCCTGGGAACAATCAAAAAAAGAAGATTTTCATTTTCCGGATGAACAGCCGGTTAAGCCATCCGGATCAACACCCTCTTCCTATACGCTTTCGATAGACGATGAGATTCCCCGGTTAAAGATCAAACGGCCGGAACAGATCATCAGGCATGAGGGTTATACCGTATCCTATAATTCTACTTATAAAATTGCTAACTGGGTAGCGTACGAGCTTACTCCGGAAGAAGCTAAAAGTAAAAAAGAGGAACGTAGTAATAAGTTTGTTCCTAATCCTGATGTGAAAGGAGCTACAGCATTAAATGAGGATTATACACGAACAGGGTATGATCGTGGCCATTTAGCTCCGGCGGGTGATATGAAATGGTCGGCAAAAGCCATGCGTGAGTCTTTCTATTTTAGTAATATTTGTCCACAAGCGTCGGGATTAAACCGTGGTATCTGGAAAACGTTGGAAGAACAATGCCGTGTATGGGCAATTAATAATGGTCCGTTGCTGATAGTAACTGGTCCGGTTATTACGGATGATATGCGGGTAATGGGTAAAAATAGGGTAGGAGTGCCTCCCTCTTTTTATAAGGTTATTTGTTTTTCTTCAAACGATGGAATACATGGGATAGGATTTCTTTTTGAAAACTGTGAATATAAAAATGTATCTCTTAAGTCAATGGCTATTCCGGTAGACAGTGTAGAGAAGGTAACAGGAATAGACTTTTTCTATTCTTTACCGGATGATATAGAACGAAGGATGGAGTCGCAGGTTGAATGGACATACTGGACTTTTTAAGAGTATAAAATAGTAGTTACTTTGTAAGAAATATAAAATTACCAACTATGGATACAATTAGATTAAGAAGCATAGATTCGTCTTTATATAATGAGTTTGAAGCAATTTATAAAATAAGCTTCCCTGTTTTTGAGCAACGTACTTCAGAACAACAAATAATGGCATTTTCCTCTCCTTTGTATCATTTGGATTGTTTTACAGAGGAAGATGGATTTATAGGTTTTATAGCCTGGTGGAATTTTGATTATGGAGTATATATTGAGCATTTTGCAATCCATCCCCGGTTAAGAGGAAAAGGGTATGAAGGGAATATCCTTCAACAGTTTATTGTAAATAGTCGTAAGCCGGTTATTTTAGAAATAGATCCGGTTGTGGATGAAATTTCAGCCGCTCGTTTACGCTTTTATAAAACGTACGGATTTGTAGAAAATCCTTATAAGCATATTCATCCGGCATATCGGAATGAATATGCTCCGCACTCGCTGGTTGTTTTATCCACACAGGCAATCCTTAGCCCGGAACAGTATCAACAATTCAATAAAGATTTGCAGGAACAAGTTATGAATATGGAATAATTAATCTTCTTCTTCGGTTTCTACAGGCTCTGTATTGATATTCAAAGAATATATAGTTCCTTTTCCTTCTTCCTGTGTGACTTTTAAAAATCCCTGATGCAGTCCGGCCAACTCGCGGCTTAGTAATAATCCCAGGCCCGGTAATCGCTCTTCATCGGATGGAATAATACAGGGTTGCATAGGAGGAAGTATAGCTAATTTTTCCAGTAATTCATTTTCCAGTCCGACACCAGCATCTTCTACAGCAATGGTTACTGAGCTGGGTGCAGAAATAACTTTTACCTCAATAGAGCTACCTTCAAAACTATTTTTTACTGCACTTGAAAGGATATTTGTTAATATGGTTTTAATAATATCGATATCCACATATCCTGTCAGGAGTTCAGCCGACTCTTCATAGGATATGGAAACAGACTGGTAAGCTGCCATAGTCCTGAATCTGTTGACTACAGAATAAATAATACTATTAATATCCGCCAATTACTTATAGACCAAATAATTATTAAGTTGATAGCGCGATAACTTTATAAGATTATCTACAAATAGATATAATTCCTCAGAATGGTGATTCATGGTTTGCAATACCGTATAAATATCTTTACCGATGTATTTTTCATCTATCATATTTAATAAGGTGGTATGCATATTACGTAAGGTTCCGAGGGGAGCACGTAAATCTTTGGATAGCATCGCATGGATTGAGTCTTTGGTTTCCAGCATATGCTGCAAGTTGAGTCGCACCTGCTTTAGATGGTATAGGTCGTAATAATGCCGGACTCTTACTTTGATTTCTTCGTTAGCATACGGCCTGCTTATGTATTCATTTATCCCCGCTTGATATCCATTTTTTTTGTTGGGGAGCATGGTTTGGTTGTATGTTATAATAATAGGAATAAATTCGATATGAGTAGTTGATTTAAGTTGATGAACAAATTCATAATTAGCAGTTCCTTTTCCGTCGGAAAGTAGTTCTTCTGCTAAATAAATAAAGAAGGGGCCTGCGTATGGCAAATATCAAGAATCTCCTTCCGGCTGGTGGCAGTCTGGAAGCTATATCCCTCTTCATTCAGTATAGTTTGTAATTCGATGGCCTGCTCTAAAACAGGGTCTGCTATTAAAATTAAAAAGTTAGTAGTAGAGTTCATTCAGTTACAGGTTATGTAATAATTATTTGACTATTGCCTGACAAAAGTAGGAAGAATGTTTATAATATGCTTCTTTGTTTTGTCAATTTCTTAAAAAAAGGAGTTAAATATAAAGTAGAAAAGAATATGAAAATAAATAAGTATGTTTGTAAGGTGAAATAGATTGAATAAATGTATAAGCATATATTTTTTACCGGATTATTTCTTTTTAATTTATTGATAGGATGTACGCCTGGGCTACCTGTGACTTCGGTTATCACGATAGATGCAGATGGCTTAACTGTTCCGGTTAATAAAAATCTGTATGGCATAACGCTGGAGGAAATTAATCATGCTATTGATGGAGGGTTATATGCTGAAATGATTCAAAACAGAAGCTTTGAAGACGGAATACCTCCTTTGCATTGTGCCTATAATTCCTCCCGGAATGTAATTACTACACCTAACGGATGGAGCATTCCGTTTATCCGGCCGGACTCTGTTCCCGGATGGCGACTACTTACTTCTTCGACTTCTATGTGGCCGGACAACCGTTTTCCAATGAGTGAATTTAATCGTCGTTCCTTATTGGTATCTGTCAATGCTGTGCCGGAAAACGGAAGAGGAGGGATACTTGCTGAAGGTTACAAAGGTTTATCCGTACGTAAAGGCCGGCAATATACCTTATCCCTGTATGTCAAGTGTGCCACAACTTATCCTAAAGAGATAAAAATAGCACTGGAAGATTCGGTTCAGGAAACAAGGTTAAGTGATATTTTTCAGGTTTCTCCTTCCTATGACTGGAAATTGTATCGTCATACATTTACGGCGACAGCCGATACAGACCAGGCAGTGCTTACTATTACAACAGAAGAGCCTTTTATGTTTTGGATCGATATGGTATCCCTGTTTCCGGTAAATACATGGAAGGAACGGCCCAATGGAGTTAGGGCTGATTTAATGGAAAAGATAATGGCGTTGCATCCGGCATTTGTAAGGTTTCCCGGAGGTGCGTTTGTTGAGGGTTATACAGGTGGTACATTTCCTGTATGGAGAGAAACGATCGGAGAGGTAGCAAATCGTCGTTCCTTTTGGAATATTTGGGGATATGGTTCCTCTAATGGAATGGGGTTTCATGAATTTCTTCAGGTGTGTGAAGACCTGAAGGCTGAGGCTGTGTATGTTGTAAATAGTGGTGTGACGAGCCAGAGCAGGCGTCCTCGTTACGAGGATATTACAGCTATGAATAAATTAGTGCAGGAAGCATTGGATGCCATTGCCTATGCCAACGATTCTACTGACACGGAATTGGGTCGGCTACGGGCCCATAATGGGCATCCTGAGCCTTTCCATCTTAAATATATAGAGATTGGAAGTGAAAATTACGGGTATAAATATGCGCGCCGGTTTAACTATTTTAAAAATGCCGTTCAGGAAGTTTATCCGGATATTCAGGTGATAGGTTCTTCGCCTACCCGCCGTACTACCCAGTTAGATTGGGTTGACAGTCATTTTTATACGAGTGAAGAGTTCTTTCTATCCGGCTATAACCGGTATGTTACAGAACGGTTTAACCAAAGGCATCCGGCCGTATTTATCGGCGAGTATAGTTTAGCTGATCCATCCTTACAAGGAACTTTGCGTGCTGCTATTGCCGAAGCCTGTTTTCTTGTTGGAATAGAAAATAGCCAGGATGTGGTAAAGCGGGTAGCCTATGCTCCTTTATTGGGAAATGCTGATTATCCTTACCAGCGTTTTCCGGCTATCGCTTTTAAAAATGGAAGTATGATAGGGTCTCCTTCTTATTATTTACTACAACTATTAGGAAATAACCGGGGAGATGAGGTATTGAAAACAGAAGTACAAACTTATCGGAAGCCGCTGGTTGTTCCGGGAAGAGTCTCTGTAGAATTATTTGATAATAGTTATGAAATAACAGAAGTATCTATCAATCAAAAGCCTGTAGCCAGTTACCCGGTAAAATTGTTAAGTGGTGATTGGCAAATCCTGCATGACCAGTTAATACCGGCTGCCAATAAATGGAATTATGTGATGCTAGGAGATACAACCAGTTACAATTATTCATTTTCAGCAAAAGTAAAAAGAGTAAAAGGGAGTGGGAGTATCCAGTTGCGGATAAGAGACAACGGGAAAAAAGGGGAGGAGGCAAATCATATCGGACTTGAATTTGGTAGTGGTTCGCTTGAGTTTTACCGGCAGTCAGGAAGTGTAAAAGACACATTAGCCACTCCGGTATCTTTTTCTGTCGAAAATAATAAAACATACTCCATACGCCTGGAAAGTAAAGATGAAGAAGTATACTGTTATATAAACGATTCGATCTGCTATAAGGCTGTTTTGCCGCATATTCCTTCTATTGTTTCCTCGGCTACATTAGATCAGGAAACAAATAGTATTATAATAAAAGTAGTGAATACTACGTTACATACAGAGCGGACTGAATTGAAAATAAATGGAGTAAATTTAAAAAATACGATACAAATAGTAGAATTGTCCGGCTTACCGGAAGATCGTAATACCTTTGAAGAACCGGAGAAAATAATTCCACAATCGAAAAGTTTTACTTTTCCTGGCGGTTCTTTTATCTATAATTTTTCTCCTAATTCATTTTCAGTGCTTACTTTTGAATTGGACTAATGAATACATTTATTCCGAGCTGTGAAGGATAAAATTATATTTTGAATCCTGCCGGAATAAGTCATCGTTCAAATAAAAAGTGTATATTTGTTACATCTTCAAAGAATAAAAATGTTAATCTACTTATGGAGCGTTATTTGATTATAAAAACGAGAGATGAATTGTTGCAGATTAAAATAGGTCAAATACTCTATTTTGAAGCTGACAGGAACTACACAAAACTACTTCTATCTAATGGAATCCAGTTTACTTTTGCCATCAATATAGGAAAAATTGAAGAAATTGTAGAAAAACAGGTGGAAGGAAGTAATAAAATACTTATTCGTGTAGGTAAAAGCCATATTATTAATAAGAACCACATCTTACAGATTAATCTGCCCAAACAACGCCTGTTACTACTTACGGCTGATGGCAAACTCAAAGAACTGATTGCATCTAAAGAACCTTTAAAATTTCTGAAAGAATCATTGGAAAAGGAGATGTTAAAGTAGGAAGATATAAAAGAAATAGTAAGTGAACATGTATAAGATTGGTAAAGCTGCAGACAATAATATTGTAGTACACAATCCATATATCAGCCGGTATCATGCTTTATTGAAAATAGACGGGAATAATAATTTTATTCTTGAAGACCTGGATTCGACCAATGGTACCTATGTGAATGAAAAACGGATTCGCAGGACAACAGTCACCCTGGCAGATAAAATCAGATTGGGGAAAGATTACATATTGGATATACCGGCTATCCTTAAAGATACTAATGATTATTCGCTTCCTTTTCTGGCTTTAAAGGAAGTATATGATACCTATTCTGAAGCAAAAGTTAAGATTCAGTCCCGTAATATGTTAAAACCAGACTTATTCAAACACTTCCTTTTGCACTCATCGGCATGTCGGGTTTGATTATATCTTTTATTAAAAAGGAATACCAGGCATTTTTTGGAATCAGCCTTTTTGTATCTCTATTGGCACCGGTTATTGGTATTTATATGGCTGCCCGTCAATCGTCCAAGGTTCCTATGCAATTAAGTGAGCTGAGTAATCAATTTAAGATTGATTATGTTTGTCCTAAATGTGGTATCTTTTTAGGTGGAATACCCTGGGAGTCATTAAAAAATAAAAAGCATTGTAGTATCTCATCCTGTAAGGCCCGTTGGGTAAATACACAAAATAATTAAACTTACCTTTCGTAACAAAAATACCCCTTTTTGTACAGTAATATCAATCCTTTGATTATAAGGGAGAAATTTCTGGTTTATTAATTAATTACTTTTAGTAGTTTTGTGGCAGAAAAAATATAAAATTTAATAAAAA
>JAJPZJ010000099.1 GCA_021204405.1 Tannerellaceae bacterium
CTTCAAATCCAGAATTTATAATAGGACATTATGCGGATAATCATTTAATTAAATAATAAATAAGGTAACTTATTCTAATTACTTTATAGTAATATATTTGATTAGCGTTTTATTTGTTAACAACTTTTTATTTCAAGCACACTCTCGTTTCTATAAACATAATAAACAGCAAATCTCATATTAACGAAATTTATAGTTCTTTGAGAACTCTGTACAAACATGCGGTAAATATAGAAATATTTTCTTTAATTCTATTAATTTAATGTAATTTTTTCAATTATTTCTCTCCATCCCTTCATTTTCTTCCTTTTCAAATAAAAACTAATATACCAGACTGCTTTTAGCATTAAAAGAGAGTTGTAAGTAAAAAATTCACATAAAAGAGAAAACCAAATATAATCCTACTTTTCTTACTTTTCTCATTTTATAGTTAAATCAATTATCGCCCATAATATATATCACAGTTCTCAAAGAACTAATTAAAAACCTTTTTATTCATTCGAATAAAAAGGTTTTTAATGATATTTATTAACATTTGCTTTATTTTGCAAAGCCTCTTTCGCGATTAATCCATTGCCCACGCGTAAAATCAGGGAAATCTACAACAGCACCTCCACGGGCAACCGACATCTCTGATAAAGCAGATATAGCACTCCACGCTGCCGCATCATAACAATCCATCGGAGCAGGCCGCTTATTCCGTATGGCATCAATAAAGTCATACATCATAATATAATCCATACCACCATGCCCTACCTCTCTGGCGGTTGCTTCCAGTGAACTCCACAACGTGTGATCATATTTTTAAACCACTCGTCAGATTCGTCCCAGCGATGTGGCTTAGACTGGCCTTCTACGTAAATGGTATCGCCATCATTCATCCAGAGTCCATTGGTTCCCTGAATCTTAAAGCCTAACGAATAAGGACGTGGCAGATTCGTATCATGGGTTACGATAACAGTTTACCCATTGGCACATTTAATCATAGAGGTAACCACATCCCCCAGATTAAACTGTATTTTAGCATACGGATGGTTTTCTCCTCCGTTATCAACAATAAATTTGTGTAATCCCCTCGACTGGGTTGCCATAGCAGTAAGAGACAAGAAGCGATTTCCTCTGTTTATATCCAGGCAATTGGCTACAGGCCCTACCCCATGCGTCGGATACAGATCTCCATTGCGTCTGATCGAATGTTGCGTACGCCACTGGGCTTCAGCATACGCAGTAGGTCCCATACGCAATTCACCCCCTTTTTGATAACTATAATTTACACCATCATTAAATTTCACATCCCTCAGGTCATGCAAATAACCACAGGTAGCATGAATCAGCTCGCCAAAAAGTCCCTGGCGTACCATATTCAGTACGGCCATACAATCACGGCGATAACATACATTTTCCAGTATATTCAACTGGCTTCCAGTTGCTTCGGAAACATTTACCAGGTCCCAGCATTCTTCCAATATGTTGGCAGCAGATACCTCAACTCCTACATAGGGAACACCGGCCTTCATAGCAGCCACCGACATAAGAACATGCCATTCCCACGGACTGGCAATAATCACACAGTCAAACTCCTCATTATTAAGCATCTGCTCAAAAGCACGCTCACTCCCGGTATAAACTTTTGGAGCCGAAACATTAAATTTAGAAATATGTTCCAGTGTACGCTGGATGGGCCCGGATTGAATATCGCAAATAGCAACAATTTTATTGCCCGGAATGGCTAGTACATTATTAATGTATTCATGACAACGTGAGCCTGTACCGATAAAGCCAAAACGAAGTTTACCGTCGTCTTTACCCACTGTTTTTTCTTTGTTTGGGATTGTTTTTCACCAGAGGAGGCTGCAACTGTACTACCAGCGAATGTAAGTCCTGCAGTACCAATGCCTGCAGCTGTCATTTGTTTGATAAATGACCGTCGAGTGTTTTTCATAAATTATTTTAGTTGAATGTTACATCTACAAATGTAAAAGTTATATTTTTTATCTGCCAACAAAAAGTTAAAAATGTAATCCTATAGTAATACAAACGAAATATCCATATGTTACCTTTGTCTCTGTGAAATTATAGAAACACAAGGTAAAAGATTGTAAGGTTTAGTTTATTCATAGATGATGCTTCAGAATACCGGATATCCATTAAGTGAGATTATTCCGGTATTTTTTCATCTCTTTTTTCTGTGGATATTTACGGAAGAAACTCCACCATTTTAATTTTAACACACCAAACAGGGCTTCTCCGAATATAGATGTATTCATTTTGGAAGTACCCAATACTCTATTAATAAAAATAATAGGAACCTCTACGATTTTAAAGCCACAATTATAAGCCGTAAACTTCATCTCAATCTGGAAAGCATACCCTTTAAAATGGATTTTATCCAGATCTATTGTTTCGAGCACCTGCCTGCGATAACATTTAAAGCCGGCTGTTGTATCCTGTAGTACATACATTCCGGTAACCACACGCACGTATACGGAAGCAAAATACGACATCAATACCCGGCTCAATGGCCAGTTTACCACATTTACGCCATTACAATAACGGGAACCTATTACAACATCTGCCTCCTGTTCAACACAAGCTGCATACAACCGGGGAAGATCATTAGGACTATGGCTAAAGTCAGCATCCATTTCAAATACAAATTCATACGGACGTTCCAAGGCCCATTTAAAACCACAAATATAAGCCGTACCTAAGCCTAATTTTCCCTGCCGCTCAACCATAAATAACTGCTCCGGAAATTCCCGCTGCAATGTTTTGACAATAGCAGCAGTCCCATCAGGCGATCCGTCGTCAACAATAAGAATATGGAATTGTTTTTCCAGGTTAAAGACGGCTCGAATTATATCTTCAATATTTTCCTTCTCATTATAAGTAGGAATTATCACAATACTATCAGACATAATCACTAGGTGCGTTATATTTTATACGGTACGAAAGTACATATTTTAATTCATTTAATATATTCATTTAGGACAATTTGTACAAAAATCCTACCTTTGTAAAAAGAACTTATAGCATTGGACATACAAGAATTATTAAAAATATATGCTGCACATCCTCGGATCGCAGCGCTGAATTCCCTGTTAAAAAATAATCAGTCACGAAATATTTTTCTGAAAGGACTGAATGGTTCAGGGAATGCTATGATTATTGCTTCCCTTTATACTAAGCAAGAGGCACCTTACCTGTGTATTTTAAATGATCCGGAAGAAGCAGGGTATTTTTATAATGACCTGCGGCAGCTCACCGGCGACAAAAACATTTATTATTTTCCTTCAGCCTACCGCAGGACTATTAAGTACGGACATATAGATCCGGCCAATGAGATTTTACGTACGGAAGTATTAAGCCTGTTGCAAAACCCGGAAGAGAATTTTGTAATTATGACCAGTCCGGAAGCCCTGGCAGAAAAAGTAATCTCACGGGAAGCTTTAAAAGAAAATACTTTACAGATTAGTGTAGGAGAAAGACTGGATAACATTTTTGTATCGAATGTGTTGGATTCTTACGGATTCGAACAGGTAGATTATGTATACGAACCTGGCCAGTATGCGATGCGTGGCAGTATTCTCGACGTATTCTCATTTTCTTACGAATTCCCTTACCGTATCGATTTCTTTGGCGACGAAGTAGAAACAATCCGTTCATTCGATATTGAAACACAACTCTCCAAAGAGAGGTTACAGCGTATCCATATCATACCTGAGATGAATAAAAGTAACCGGGCAAACACCTCATTACTCGATTCACTTCCTGCCAGTACGGTTATTGCCTCACAGGATATGGCGTGGTGTAAAGAAAAGATCGACAGCCTTTATAATAACGACCCCATAAACGGAGATGAAGAATCATTTAAAAGTACTGCCGACATGCAACAAAAACTGATTACCGGCGAAGACTTTATAAGAAGTTCCTTAAATCACCGGCGTATCCATTTCGGAAATCAACCATTTGGTGTAACAGATGCTATTCTTACCTGGCATACGCAGCTACAGCCTATTTATCATAAAAACTTTGAGTTGGTAAGTAACTCCTTCCGGAATTTCCTGGATACCGGATATACAATCTATATTTTAAGTGATATAGAAAAACAGACAACCCGTATCCGCTCCATTTTTAAAGATCGCGGAGAAGAGATCCCCTTCACGCCGGTTAATAAAACAATCCATGCCGGTTTTGTAGATGATACCTTAAAAGTCTGTTTTTTCACCGACCACCAGATATTCGACAGGTTCCATAAATACAACCTGAAAAGTGATAAGGCCCGCAGCGGAAAAATATCCCTTACCCTGAAAGAACTTAACCAGTTTACAACCGGTGACTATGTAGTCCATATAGATCATGGGATCGGTCAATTCGGCGGATTGATCCGTACAGAAGTGAATGGTAACATACAGGAAGTAATTAAACTTATTTACCAAAACAACGATATCATCTTTGTAAGCATTCACTCGCTCCACAAACTTTCCAAATACAAAGGAAAAGACAGTGGAGAACCACCTAAACTGAATAAACTCGGTACCGGTGCGTGGGAACGCATGAAGGAAAAGACCAAGAAAAAGGTCAAAGACATTGCCCGCGACCTTATTTTGCTATATTCCAAACGGAAAGAAGAAAAAGGATTTGCCTATTCGCCGGACAGCTTTATGCAAAACGAACTCGAAGCCAGTTTTATTTACGAAGATACACCCGACCAGATGAAGGCTACTGCCGAAGTAAAAGCGGATATGGAAAGCCTCCGGTCGATGGACCGGCTAATTTGTGGAGACGTAGGATTCGGTAAAACAGAAGTAGCCATGCGGGCTGCATTCAAAGCCGTTTCAGACAATAAACAGGTAGCTGTATTGGTACCAACTACCGTACTGGCTTTTCAGCATTACCAGACTTTCTCCGAACGTCTGAAAAATTTTCCCTGCCGGATCGAGTATATCAGCAGGGCACGGACAGCCGGACAGACCAAAGCTATCCTGAAAGATGTAAAAGAAGGAAAGGTGGATATCCTGATCGGAACGCACCGGATCGTTAGTAAAGATGTGCAATTTAAAGATCTCGGCCTATTGATTATTGATGAAGAGCAGAAATTTGGTGTTTCGGTTAAAGAAAAACTGCGTCAGATGAAAACGAACGTAGATACGCTGACCATGACAGCAACTCCTATTCCACGGACATTGCAGTTCTCATTGATGGGAGCCCGCGACCTGAGTAATATCAATACTCCTCCTCCCAACCGATATCCGGTACAAACAGAGGTACAACGCTTCAATCCGGACATAATACGGGAAGCGATTAATTTCGAGATGAGTCGTAACGGACAGGTATTCTTTATCAATAACCGCATACAGAATATATATGAAATTGAAGCACTGGTCCGCCAGGAAGTACCCGATGCACGTATCGCTGTAGGACACGGGCAGATGGAACCGGAAAAACTGGAAAAGATCTTGCTTGGCTTTATTAATTACGAATATGATGTACTGATTGCCACCAGCATTATGGAAAGCGGAATAGACGTGCCCAATGCCAACACAATCATTATCAATAATGCACAGCAATTTGGTCTCTCCGACCTGCACCAATTACGGGGCCGGGTAGGACGAAGCAACCGGAAAGCCTTTTGTTACCTGCTCTCACCTCCGCTATCGACCTTGAGCCAGGAAGCTCGCCGCCGTTTGCAGGCTATAGAGAACTTTTCCGAACTGGGAAGTGGTATCCATATCGCGATGCAGGATCTCGATATCCGCGGAGCCGGTAATATGCTGGGAGCCGAACAAAGCGGATTTATCGCCGACCTCGGATATGAAACCTATCAGAAGATTTTGGAAGAAGCCGTATCTGAGTTAAAAACCGATGAGTTTGCCTCATTATTATATAATGAGGCAAACAACCAGCGTAACAGTGGCAGTGAGTATATCCGGGAAACATTTATAGAAAGCGACCTGGAGCTTATGTTCCCCCCCACCTATATTCCCAACGATTCAGAGCGGATCTCCTTGTATCGCGAACTGGATAATATGGAAGATGAACGCGATATTCTTTCCTTCACGGAACGTTTAAAAGACAGGTTCGGCAAAATACCTAAGGAGGGTAAAGAATTGATCCGTATAGTAAGGTTACGCCGCTTGGCCAAAAAGTTAGGTATCGAAAAAATTATATTGAAACGGGAGAAGATGAGTCTTTTCCTGGTTGCTAATTCCGACAGCCCCTATTATCAGAGTGAAGCATTTGACAAACTTCTGGGATACATTCAGCAGCATCCCAGAAGATGTAACCTGCGGGAACAGAACGGAAAAAGAAGCATCCTCATTACACAGGTAAAAACAGTAGAAGATGGCTGTAATATACTAACAGCAATCGATAAAATAACAATCGAATAACACACATTCTTTTATGAAAAAAACATTGGTAGACTTTTTTGAAGATACTGTCAGGCAGTATCCGGTAAACCCCTTCTTATGGGAGAAAACAGGTGATAAATTTGAGCCTACCACTTTTACAGAAGTAAAAGAGCAGGTATATCATCTCGGAGCCGGCCTAGTAGCCCTGGGGGTTAAAAAAGGTGATAATATGGCACTCTTAAGCGAGAGCCGTAATGCCTGGATTATTGGCGAACTGGCTATGTTCTACGCTGGTGCGACCAACGTACCTTTGTCTATTAAACTGGAAGAATCAAACGACCTCCTTTTCCGCCTGCAACATGCTGAAGTAAAATTCATTATGGTATCCGGTAACCAGCTGAAAAATACGATTAATCATAGACCAGTTACCATTGATAGAAAAGGTGATTATTTTTGATGAACAAAAAGTATATCAGGAAAAAGAGATCGGTATGCAACAGGTAATCGACATGGGTAAAGAATACCTGGCAAACAATTCATTACAGGAATTCCTGGCTATCGGTCAGTCACTGCAGAATGACGATTATGCTACAATTACTTACACCTCCGGTACTACTGCCGACCCAAAGGTGTAATATTAACCCACCGCAACTATACGGCAAATGTAGAACAATCGCTGGCATGTATCGATATCGACTCAAGCTGGCGAACCTTAGTAATCCTCCCGCTCGACCATTGTTTTGCTCATGTGGTAGGATTTTATATCTTTATGTATAAAGGAGCTTCAGTTGCTACTGTACAGGTGGGCCGCAACGGTATGGAAACATTAAAAAACATACCGGTAAACATCAGGGAGTTTAAACCTCACCTGATCCTAAGCGTACCGGCACTGGCTAAAATTT
Organism: Tannerellaceae bacterium; assembly: GCA_021204405.1. Classification (GTDB taxonomy): domain Bacteria; phylum Bacteroidota; class Bacteroidia; order Bacteroidales; family Tannerellaceae; genus JAJPZJ01. The sequence goes on from JAJPZJ010000099.1 coordinate 7,256, forward strand.
TAAAAAGAATATCGAACAGGGAATCCGTGCACAGGGTAATACGGTAGTTAAGCTGTTTAATCTGGCCCTTGAAACCTGCTACATATATAATGGCGAAGGTGGAGATGATAAAGGAGGTGGTTGGCGTGCCATACTCAAACTACTTATCACTTTACACGATAAAATATTATTTTCAAAAGTAAGGGAAAACTTCGGAGGTGAACTAAAGTTCTTTGTAGGCGGAGGTGCTTTACTGGACAAAGACCTGCAAAAGTTTTTCTATGCACTGGGAATGCCTATGTACCAGGGCTACGGGCTAAGTGAAGCGACCCCTGTCATATCCACGAACGGACCGGCACGCCACTGGTTTGGTAGTAGTGGTATTTTGGTTAGTCCGCTGGAGTTGAAAATATGCGACAACGAAGGCAACCCGTTGCCGGTAGGTGAGAAAGGCGAGATCGTTATCCGCGGAGAAAATGTAATGGCCGGCTATTGGAAAAACCCGGTAGCAACTGCCGAAACCGTAAAAGATGGTTGGTTATATACCGGTGATATGGGATATATGAGTGAAGATGGACTCTTGTATGTACTGGGACGGTTCAAAAGCCTCCTGATCTCCGGCGACGGAGAAAAATACAGTCCGGAAGGAATTGAAGAAGCCGTAGTAGAACATCTCCCGGGTGTCGACCAGTTCCTGCTATACAATAACCAGAATCCTTATACGGTAGCCTTGCTGGTAGCAAATAAGGAATATCTGAAAAAGCAACTCGCACAGCAAAACCTCGATTTAACAAGCGAAGCAGGGAAAGAGACTGCTGTCAATATAATAAAAAAAATGATTATCCGCATAATGTCCGTTGATTTATTGAACATCATAT
>JAJPZJ010000028.1 GCA_021204405.1 Tannerellaceae bacterium
ATTGAAGATAATATAAAATAATTTGTATTTTTGCCATATTGAAAAACACATAAAACATTATAAACATATGGAAATTAAGAAATCACCAAAAGCGGACCTGGAAAGAGGTAAAACTCTAGGCATTCTTATGGGAATGGTTGTAGGGCTTGCCGTTCTGTTTGTCGGATTCGAGTGGGGTTCGCATGATGTTCAGGTAGTTAAATACGAAGGAGTTGCCGACACCATTGCTGAAGAAGAAATTGAAATTACCCGTCCGGAAAATGCTCCACCTCCACCTCCTCCACCTTCAGCACCAGTCGTTACCGAAGTGCTGAACGTAGTAGAAGATGATGTTGAGTTGGATCAACAGGAAATTTTAACTTCCGAAGATAGCCAGAGTGATGCACAGGTTCAGACATATGTAGCTCCTTCTGTAGTAGAGGAAGAAGAATCTGCTCAACAGATCTTTACTGTGGTAGAAGAAATGCCGCAGTTCCCTGGTGGAGATGCAGCTTTATTACAATTTATTGCAAAATCAATTAAATACCCTGTAATTGCACAGGAAAATGGTATCCAGGGACGTGTTGTTTGTTCTTTCGTAGTAAATAAAGACGGGACGATTGTAGATGCTGAAGTTGTACGTGGTGTAGACCCATCACTGGATAAAGAAGCATTACGTGTGATCAACACCATGCCTAAATGGACACCTGGTAAACAAAGAGGTAAACCTGTACGTGTAAAATATACAGTACCTATTACCTTTAGATTACAATAAGATATTTATTAATATAATAAAAAAGGCTGCTATTTTCCGCAGCCTTTTTTATTACTCTTTACTTTACAGACAATATGTTATCATTCGAAACAATTCTGAACCAGATCGAAAACGGTATTTCAAATCTTAAATATGATCATCCTCCCACTAATTTAGATCATCCTCCCACTAATTTATATGAACCTATCAGATATATTCTTTCGCTGGAAGGAAAAAGAATAAGGCCCGCCCTTACTTTTATGGCATTTAACCTTTATAAGGAAAATACCGCATCCTGTATGCAACCGGCTTTAGCCCTGGAGGTTTTCCATAACTTTACGCTTCTGCATGATGATTTAATGGATCAGGCTGATATACGCAGGCACAAACCGACCATACATAAAGTGTGGAGTCCGAATACTGCCATCCTTTCCGGAGATGCCATGCTGATTTCAGCTTATCAATTAATTGCCCAAACTCCGGAAAAGTATTTAAAAGAAATACTTGACCTATTTTCCACCACTGCGCTTGAAATTTGCGAAGGACAACAGTATGACATGGAATTTGAGGGACGTGAAGATGTGGATGAAAAGGAATATATAGAAATGATACGGTTAAAAACTGCTGTATTATTAGCATGCGCATTAAAAATGGGAGCGATTCTGGCAGATGCTCCCCAGGCAGACCAAGAGAATATGTATCAATTTGGAATTAATATTGGGTTAGCCTTCCAACTCCAGGATGATTTGCTGGATGTATATGGCGACAGCGCCACATTTGGTAAAAAAATCGGAGGAGACATTCTTACCAATAAAAAAACATTTTTATTGATCAACGCATTAAAAAAGGCTTCTGAACCAGAGAGAAAAATGTTAACGGATTGGCAGCACCGGAAAGAATTTATACCTGAAGAAAAGATCAGGATTTTCACTGAAATATATAATCAAAACAAAATCAAAGAAACAACAATTCAAAAAATTGAGGAGTTCTATCTAAAGGCAATGAGCCATTTATCCGGACTTTCAGTAGCTCCGAAAAAGCTCTCCGTATTGATCTCCGTTACTAATCAACTCATGAACAGACAATCATGAAACTAATCGACACACATTGTCATATCTACCTGGAAGAATTCGATACGGACCGGGAACAGGTTATTGAAAATGCGCGGGCATCCGGAATAGAAAAGTTGCTGTTACCGAATGTAGATTTAACAACCGTTGATAGTTTACATGCCGTATGTAAAAACCATCCTAAGATATGTTTTCCAATGATGGGCTTACATCCTACCAGTGTAGATTCAACTTATAAAAAAGCCTTACAAGCCATACAAAACCACCTATACAACGGAGAGGTGAAATATTATGGCGTTGGTGAAATCGGGATTGACCTGTATTGGGATAAAACATTCCTGAAAGAACAAAAAATAGTATTTGAGCAACAGTTGGAATGGAGCATTGAATTAGATTTACCTGTTGCTATCCATACAAGAGAAGCTTTCCCGGAGGTATTTGAATCTATTCATAAGATCGGGCCGGACAAACTCAAAGGAGTATTCCATAGTTTTACCGGTAGTGAAGAGGACCTGAAAGAAATAGTACAATTTAAAAACTTCAAGGTAGGAATTAACGGAGTAATTACTTTCAAAAACTCAAAACTTTCAGAAGTGATCGGAACCCTCCCGGCAGAATATATCCTCTTAGAAACGGATGCACCTTATTTAGCTCCTGTTCCGTATAGGGGGAAAAGAAATGAACCGGCCTATCTGGTAAAGACAGCAGGAAAAATTGCTGAAGCCCTTCATTTACCTGAAGCCCTTCATTTACCTATAGAAACGGTAATTAATACAACATATAAAAATGCAGTAGAGCTTTTCAATATAAAAAATTGACCGGAAAGAAAACATATTTTTAAATACGGCTAAATTTATTAGCAGTTATGTTGTGTAATATCAATCAAAAACTTTAGATTTGTGGGGTAAAACATTTGTATATGGGATTTTTTTCGTATTTTGCGCTCGTTTTAGAAGGACTGTAAAGTAAAAAATTTACGGAGAGATGCTCGAGTGGTTGAAGAGGCACGCCTGGAAAGCGTGTATACGCCTAAAGCGTATCGCGGGTTCGAATCCCGCTTTCTCCGCAGGGAGAGATATCATGAAGTTATTAATAAACAAAATAAAAAGTAAAAATAAAGAGAATTATTAATCTTAAAAATTAAACACACAATGAAAAAGTTATTTGCAAAAACATTCTTGGGTTTATGTGCCCTAGGAACCTCTACTGTAGCATTTGCTCAGGAAACCGTTGAACAAACAGGTGGTATTCATCAGGCTTTGAAAACTAAATTTATCGAGGGTGGTGCAGACTTTATGAGTTTAGTTGCCATTGCTCTTATCTTAGGTCTTGCATTCTGTCTGGAAAGAATCATTTATTTGAATCTTGCAGAAACAAACGCTGACAAATTATTAAAAGAAATAGAAGAAGCTCTGGATAAAGGAGATGTAGAAGGTGCAAAAGCTATCGCAAGAGATACAAGAGGCCCTATCGCTTCTATCGCTTATCAAGGTTTGATGAGAATTGACCAGGGTATTGACGTTGTTGAAAAATCAATCATTTCTTACGGTGGTGTACAAGGTGGTTTGCTAGAAAAGAACCTTTCTTGGATTACACTGTTTATCGCAATGGCTCCTTCATTAGGATTCTTGGGTACTGTAATCGGTATGATCATGGCCTTCGATAAAATTGAGCAGGTTGGTGATATCAGCCCTACAGTTGTTGCCGGTGGTATGAAAGTGGCTTTGATCACTACAGTAGGTGGTCTTGTAGTAGCTTTGATTCTTCAGGTTTTCTATAACTACTTATTAAGCAAATTAGAGGCAATTCTTAACAAAATGGAAGATGCTTCAATTTCGTTAATTGACCTGGTTGTCAAATATAACCTTAAATTCAAAAAATAAGAAATACCATGGCAGTAACTAAAATAAGAAAAATATCCAGCTGGACACTTTTAGCAGCCGCTATTATAAGTGTTGTAGTAATGGGTATATTCTATGCAGGTGGGGTCGTGAATCCTGCTGCTGAAATGCAAGAGCCGATCTATACCGGCCTTTTGATCGATTGGGTATATATTCTGTTTGGAGCTACTATTATCAGTACATTCGTATTTGCTGTATGGCAGTTTATAGGATTATTAAAAACCAATCCGAAATCAGCGACAACTTCATTAGGTGTATTAGTTGTATTTGCAGCAATTATGTTTATCAGCTATGCAATAGGTGACAGAACTCCACTTCCGATTATTAATGCAGACTCAGCAGAATATAATACACCCGGATGGCTGAAAATTACAGACATGTGGATTTATACAACTTATATTTTAATCGGTCTGATTATTTTGGCTGTTATAGCAGGAACTGTAAAGAGAGTTCTTAATAAGTAATAACGAAGATAATAATAAAGCAAGAAAATGGGAAAAAGAAAGACACCGGGTATTAATGGTTCTTCCTCTGCCGATATTGCTTTCATGTTGCTTATCTTCTTCCTTATTACTACATCTATGGATACAGATAAAGGTCTGGCACGACGCCTACCTCCTCCTGTACCCAAAGAGCAGCAAAATGAAGAGGTAGATATTAAAAAGAGAAATCTGCTTGTTGTACTTATTAATAGTAATAACCAGATTCTTTGCGGTGACCAGTTCATCGATATTACGCAACTGAGAGAAAGAGTAAAGGAGTTCGTTGATAACCCTTATAACGACGAAAATAAGCCGGAAAAGATTGAAGTTGATGTTCCATTTTTTGGAACCCAATGGGTAACTAAAAACCACATCATTTCATTACAGAACGACCGTGGTACAGAATACCAGGCCTACATCAATGTTCAAAGTGAATTGACTGCAGCTTATAGTGAATTGAGAAATGATATTTCTCAGAAGAAATTTGGAAAACTTTTTATGGAACTGAATGACGACCAGCAGAAAGCTGTTCAGATGATCTATCCGCAAAAAATTTCCGAAGCTGAACCTAAAAATTATGGAGATAAATAGTCATGGGAAAGTTTAGTAAAGCAGGCGGGCGCGAAATGCCTGAATTGAATACATCATCATTACCTGACTTAGTATTTGCTTTCCTGTTCTTCATTATGATGGTAACAACCATGCGTGAAGTAACACTGAAAGTTGTATTTACTGCTCCACAGGGTATCGAACTGCAGAAGTTGGAAAAGAAATCATTGGTAACATTTATCTATGTTGGAAAACCAACCCCTGAGTTAAGAGCAAAAATGGGTTCTGAAACACGTATTCAGTTAAACGACCAATTTGCTGAAACTTCTGAGATTCAGGATTACATTGCTCAGGAAAAGTCAAGTATGAAAGAGGAAAACCAGCCATTTATGACTGTTTCTATCAAAGCTGATAAAGAAACCAAAATGGGTATCATTACAGATATTAAACAGGCTCTTCGTGAAGCATATGCATTAAAAATAAACTATTCTGCGTCACAACGTATTGATTAAGAATAGGAATCTACAAATAAAAAGTCCCCGTAAAAGATAATACTATTTACGGGGACTTTTTATTTTGAAGTAAAGTATAAAACCAATATTATTCCAAACCATAAACATGTCGGTAGACTAAGTTACGTACATTTTCGAATTGAATACAAAGATCTATCTCTCCGTAACTCATTAGTCTCAACTCAATATTAGTTTCTCCTTTTCTATAAGGAGGCTGAAAATAAGGAATGTTACAAAAAGAAAAACCTATTCTTTCATAAAAACCTATTCTTCTTTTACTCATTTCCTCTTCCGGCAATTCTACTTCCAATATAATAGGTAGCTCAACCTGTGCTATAAACTTTTGTAAAGCAATTCTTCCTATGCCTCCATTCCGGGCCTGTTGATCAATTGCAAAATGTTCTATATAAATAAATGAATTAAAATCCCATATAGAAATAAAACCTACATACAAATTATCCTGTAATAAGGCATACAGGCTAAATAACGGCTCTTCCTCCAATAGTTCTTTTACTAAAGAAAAATCTCTCCGTTCCGTAGTAGGAAACGAATGATTGTAAGTTTCTTCAATTTTATCTAATAATTCCTGATCCTTACTATTTAATAACTGGCTTCTAATTTCCATTTTATATGATAGATTTAGTTGAAAGATGATAAACTACGATGATTTAATTTAATTCTCTGCAGTTTTTATTACAGATTAATTATATTTGTATTAGAATGATATACATGTATAACTGTTTTTACAAATATAAATAGAATATGGCACATCATCAATTAGATGAACTTGATAAAAAAATATTAAAACTCATTATTGAAAATGCGCGTATTCCTTTTCTGGAGGTTGCTAGAGAATGCAATGTTTCGGGAGCAGCTATCCATCAACGTATTCAGAAGCTTACCAACCTGGGCGTCATCAAAGGGTCAGAGTTTATCATTGATAATACCAAGATGGGCTATGAGACCTGTGCTTATATGGGGTTATTCTTAAAAAGTTCGGGACAATTCACAGAGGTAACTGAGGCCTTGAAAAAGATTCCTGAAGTTGTAGAGTGCCATTACACGACCGGTCAATACGATCTGTTTATTAAGATATATGCTAAAAACAACCAACATTTACTTAATATAATCCATACTAAGCTGCAGCTGCTTGGATTGGCAAGAACAGAATCGCTGATTTCATTTAAAGAAACATTTAAAAGGCAAATTCCTATATTCTTCGATGAGGAATATGATACAGATAAAAAAGAGTGACCTTGGTAAAGGTCACTCTTTTTTATTTAGCCTGCTGGTCCTGCCATTTTCTGGCAGTAATTTCTAACGCACTATACCACTTTTCTCCGAATTTGCGGATCAAAGGCTCTTTCAAAAACTGATACAAGGGTAATTTATTTTGCTTACCTAAGGTACATCCGGATTTGCAGATATTCCATTTATTATAATTTACTGCACTAAAATCTTTATATTCAGTAATCCTAATAGGATAAAGATGGCAGGAAACCGGTTTATAAAAATTAACTTTACCTTCTTTATAGGCTTTTTCTAAAGCACATAAACAATTTCCATTTTTATCATAACAGGTAAAAACGCAGTCTTTTCCATTGACTATGGAAGTTACTATATCCCCGTCAGAGTCGATATAGGCTACCCCTTGTTTCTTAATGATGGCCTGGGCTTCTGCCGAAAGATATTCCCAAACCGCCGGAAGCGCATTTTCCAGCTCTTTGAGCTCACTTTTTTCCAAAGGAGCACCAGAGTCACCCTCTATACAACAGGCTCCTTTACATGCGGCCAGATCGCAGAGAAAATAAGCCTCGATCACATCGAGGCTTACTAAAGTATTATCTATCTGTATCATTTTTAAATCAACGACAAACCTGTCATCTCCGCAGGTTGTTCCATGCCTAAAATAGTTAGTAAAGATGGAGCTACATCTGCAAGAATACCATCTTTAACCTTTGCATCTTTATTTTCTGTTACGTAAACAAAAGGTACCGGATTTAAAGAGTGAGCCGTATTAGGACTGCCATCTTCATTTAGGGCATGATCTGCATTCCCATGGTCTGCAATAATAATTACTTCGTATCCATTTGCTTTTGCCGCTTCAACTGTATCTTTTAAGCAGGCATCCACCGCAACAACAGCCTTTTCGATTGCTTCATACACACCTGTATGGCCTACCATATCTCCATTGGCATAGTTACAAACAATAAAGTCGTACTTACCGGTATTAATCGCTTCCACCAACTTATCTTTTACCTCATAAGCACTCATTTCCGGTTTCAAATCATAAGTTGCTACTTTAGGAGAGGGAACCAGGATACGTTCTTCCTGTCCGAAAGGAGTTTCACGACCTCCGTTAAAGAAGAAGGTTACGTGTGCATATTTCTCCGTTTCTGCAATATGCAACTGGGTTTTGCCACTTGCTGCCAGATATTCTCCTAAGGTATTACTTACATTATCCTTGTCAAACAAAATATGTACACCTTTAAATCCTGCATCATATGGAGTCATACAATAGAACTGTAAACCGGGTATGGTTTTCATTCCGGCTTCCGGCATATCTTCCTGTGTCAGAACAACAGTAAGTTCTTTTGCGCGGTCATTCCGGTAATTAAAGAAAATAACAACGTCTTCTTCTTCAATTACGGCTACAGGAGCGCCCTTCTCTACATGTACAATAGGCTTGATAAATTCGTCTGTTACTCCTTCCGCATAGGATTCTTCCATAGCAGCTACCATAGATTCGGCCTGCTTACCAACTCCATTTACAATTAAATCGTAAGCCTCTTTCACCCGTTCCCAGCGTTTATCACGATCCATAGCATAATAGCGGCCGACAATAGAAGCAATCTTACCTCCTGTAGTAGCCAAATGTTTTTCAAGTTGTTCAATAAAGCCCTTACCACTCTTAGGGTTCGTATCGCGGCCATCCATAAAACAGTGTACAAAAGATTTGTCTATCCCATATTTCCGGGCGATCTCTGTTAGTTTAAACAGATGCTCCAGGGAGCTATGTACCCCTCCGTCAGAAACAAGCCCCATAAAATGGATTTGTTTATTATTCTCTTTCGCATATGTATAAGCCTGTTGAATTCCCGGATTATCCAAAATAGTATCCTGGCGGCATGCAATATTAATTTTTACCAAATCCTGATAAACTACACGGCCGGCACCAATATTTAGGTGCCCTACTTCCGAGTTACCCATTTGTCCTTCAGGCAACCCTACATTTTCACCTGAAGCCTGCAATTGAGAGTTGGGATAAGTTTCCAGCAGATAGTCCCAATAAGGAGTAGGCGTATTATAAATAACATCATCTTTTCCTTTATCGCCGATTCCCCAGCCATCACATATAATTAAAAGGGCTTTTTTATTCATGATTAAAAGTTTATTATATTTATATATTCAATGATTTCCAAATCAGCTGCAAAGATAATCAATTCCGTCATATTACTTATGATACAAAGTATTACTTTTGTATTTAGAATGGAAATAAGATTTGTAGAATGGAAATAAGATTTGAGGATAACGATCTTGGTTTAATTACCTTACGCCGGAGTAAAAGAGCTAGCCGGTATACGATTAAAATATCGCAGGGAGCTATAGAAGGAGTCATACCGGCAGATGGTAATGAGCAAAAAATGATTGCTTTTATAAGAGAGAAAAAAGAGGTTTTAAAAAAGGCGCTTATCCAATCATCTCCTCCATTTATATTTAATGAGGAGACCCGGTTAGAGACATTTACATTTAGCCTACATATATTCCTAACTGAAAGAAACAATTTATATTCTACCCTCAGAGACAACATTTTACACATTGCTTGCCCCGTTAACACGGACTTTAAAGATACACTTACTCAGAAAGCTATCCGTACTATAATAGAAAAAGCGTTGAAATACGAAGCTAAAAGGATATTACCGGCAAGATTACTACAGCTGGCTCAACAACACAATTTCTCTTTTACTGGTGTTTCCATTAACAGCAGCAAAAAGCGCTGGGGTAGCTGTAGTGGTGGGAAAAAGATTAATCTTTCCTCTTCCCTTCTCCTTTTGCCACCTCATTTAATTGATTACGTTTTGCTACATGAGTTATGCCATACAAGAGAGATGAACCATAGTACCAACTTCTGGAACCAGATGAATCTGGTAACCCATGGAAATGCAAAAAATCTACGGCAGGAGTTTAAAAGTTACCAGACCTTTTAATAATATTCATCATTCCTATTTATTGTGCCAGAGAGAAACGTATACTTACCCCATAACTGGCGTTAGAGGTAGGATAAGAGGTACTGGTTATAATTGGTTCGTTGATCTGAAGATCATAGAATGCCCGTAATGTTAAAGCCCTGCTTATTCCGTAATCTGCAGCGAACTGGATGGTCTTCGCAATATTTCCACTGGTAGCCTGGGTATACGCATCTTCGATCTTACGGATCAATGATTGCATTTTAGTATGCGAGAAATCAACTCTTACATTCAGGTCATTACTAAAGTTACGGGACGGACGCATATTTAATATCTTATTAAATTCTGTAATCTTATAGCCAAGACCTACCGTAACCCTGTTAGAGACAGCTTCTACTATCTGGGAAGAAGTTATATTCAGATTGAGGTTACGCGTAGTGGTATAATCAGCACGAACCGTTACATTATTCAGTAAAGTGGCATCGGCTCCCAATAAAGGGCTAAAGCTTTCTGAAAGACTTACAGAAGAAATTTCATACGGAATAGAAGGGATAGGATAATCAGTCTGAACATCGAGACGGAATCCCATCTCTCCATCTCCTACCCAGTTTAGATAAGAAGAATAAGAGCCCACATTATAAGTACATCTATATTGATGACTTAATACAAAGCTCTTAAAATGTTTTTTTATAGCAGGTATCCGGATCAGCCCATCATAGGTGATGCGCCAGTTAGGAATCAGACTACTGATAGAAGGGAAGGCGGATAAACCAGACTTTTTAGGATCTTTTCCTGTATAAGCAGCCAAAAACGCAGGTATCAATACATCGGCTGAGTTTTGAGAAACACGCCCTTTTTCCGGATCATATTGTTCGCCGGCATAGGGTTGTCCATTGAAGAAGCCACTATGGGGATAGCTGGTTCCTGCATATTTATTTTCCAGTCTCTCTGCTATCACTGCCCGGTTTTTCAGAAATTTATTAAAAGCCTTGGACTCATAACCATTGTCTGCGTTTCCTATCCCTTTAAAGGCTGTTCGTATAGCAACTGTAGACATGCTAAAACTTCCTCCCCGAATATCACGGATATCTTCATATACGAAATTTACCTCTGTATTACGAGTATCTATCCTATTAGCTGTAAGGTCGATTTTCAACCCATAAATTGGTTCCAGATTAGCCTGGATGGTTAATGTTCTGGCACTGTTAAGGATGGCATTATCTATGGTAGAATCTGTTACCAGCCAGTTACGTTCCAATGCTTTATCAATATACCGCCGGCTTACCGAACCAAAAGCAAAACCTACTCCCGGCGCATATCCAAAGGAGGTCTGGCCCTGTCCGAAAATATCTCCGATCTCCGGACGGAATCCTGTAATATACATCCCGTCTGTAATCCCATATTGTACATTTACCCTACGCAAACTCATTAAAAACCGGCTACTATATTCCGCAGCTTTAGTAAAAAAGTCTTCCGAACGCGACAGACCCGGCCTTAATGTCAGGTTTAATTTTACAGAATCCTTATTTAAGATCATGATCTGTCCATAGTTGAGAGCTTTAAACTTAACCGGATACCGTTTTCCATTTTCATCCTTCGCAACAACCTGTACCTTTTTTGTAAGCATACCATGCTGTACCACTGTACCACTATCGGGGTTCAATTCCACCTCTTTTTCCAAAGCTTTGGGCGGGCGTTGAGGACGAGCGTTCCGCGTGGTAGTCCGGGCTGTCGGATTGAATTTCTGGTTTACTTTCTTCAGGTAATTATTCTTATTATAAAGATTTATAAAATTAAAATTTCCCTGGATATTGATCTGCCGCTGATTTCTTACTGTGTTACCTAATTCAATCTCATCATCTATGGTGGCACCCCTGTCCCAATTGTATATAGCATTATAAGTGGTAGAAGAAGAGATCCAGTCTAATGCAGGAATATATTGCAGAGGAGCATTCCAGGTCACAGTAAAAGACTGATCATATTTCATCGGTGTACCCAGGTCGCGGATACTTTGTTTCACAGAATCTTTCCATACCTGGTACTGGTCAGGATTTAGTTTTTTATTTACCTGCATATACGGTTCTTCTATCCGTGCATTTGTTCCGGATGTAAAAGAGGCAGATAAACTACTCGTTAAATCCCAGCGAATGCTAAAAGCCCTGTCCCAATAAAAATTCTGGCTAAAGGATAATAATCCGTTTTGTACACCGGAATTGCTCAAATCGCGCAGTTGTATCTCATAATAGTTACGCATCATAGCTGTCTGGAAACTAATATTTGAAGGCAAATAATTCAGGGATAGCTGCTTTGCATATTTTGTGTATCCATTATTTTTAGTTATAAGACTCTGAAAGGGCCGGAAAGGACGGGCATAAGGCGTATAGCTGTATGCAAAATTACCCCGATAATCTTTCGTAGTTTCATAGGTTATTTCCGGAGCTGAGTTTTTTATTTCACTATATGAATAGCCAAAAGAGAAGTTTGCCGGATCATAAGGCATCGGGTTTTTGCTACGTATATTGACACGTATGTTATTAAAAGCAATCCTCTTGGTTACGCTTCTTTCCTGAGATATTTTTTTTAAAGAATCCCGCTCTGCTTTTGTTTCAAGTTCGTTTAAGGCATCCTTTAATTTAATATCCTGATCCAAAGGATTATATTTTGGACTTGAAACCTCTTTAGAATAGGCATAATAAAAAGGAATACTTACCTGGGCTTTTTCCGGGAAAAATTTTCCTAATTCAACATTCGTAGCTACACTATATTGAGTAAAATCATCAAGCCGTCGTTCTGCCATCGACTGGTCTAATCCACCAAAGCCAGCAGTTTCAATACGGCCGGCCAGACTCACTGTTCCTAAATCTGACAGATTGATATTCAGGTTAGCGTTCGCTGCCCATCCGCCATCTTCTTCAAAATCTGTTAGCCGTAGTTCATTTACCCATATTTCCCCACTTTTTGTAGCTCCCGAATTATTTCTTACTCCTATCATTAGAACTTTCACTTCAGCTAATGAAGGATTACCTATTACACTTATTGTATTACGGGGAAAATCAGGATCATACTCCGAGTATAAGGTAGTAAAGTTAATATTTCTGGTACCTTCATTTTTTATCCTGTTACGCTTTAATTTTAAATCTGTCAACACTTCAAACCTAAAATTAAGCATATTTTCCTCCGGCCACACTGTTTCAGACGTATGTAATCCCTGGTGTGGAGTTAATGTTAAAGGAACCTCATATTCATAATAGTTATTTTTATAATCGGAGCCTAAACGAAGGAATACAGAAAAATCTCCATCTTTTAAATCATTAATATCCTCTCCTTCCACCAGCTTTTCAGCATGTGTAAAGAGTTGTAACCGCTTATATTGGCGAAGGTCATAACTTGTAGTCTTGTAAATAGCCCGGGCATCCTGCGAGGCAAGCCGAGTTACTTTCAATGATAAAGACTGTTCATTTTCCTGACGCAACTGAGGCTGGCTGGGATCTAACGCACGGCTCACCCCGGGAGGAAGCACATATTTTACCGGACTCCGAGTGCTATTTTCTTCTATATTTACCGTAGAAACTTCTAATGTTCCTTTTTGTGTGATAATGGCATCATTTGGGAACAAATCCTGTTCGTAGGTTCGCCATTCGCCACGGATCAACTGGAAAGTTCCAAAACGTAAAATAACCGGATCATAAAATCCTGTCATATACATACGCATAAAACGGATAGACTTAAAATCACTGATCTTTCCTACAGTACGGTCAGGTTGTTTTACAGGCACTTTGAACTGGTACCAGGTAATTGTTTCAGAAGTTCCATTCGCCAGCGTTACAGTGGCAGATAATGTATCTGTAATATAATTATGTCCTACCATCATATCTTCCGGCCGTAATGAGATCCGGTATTCATAATACCGTTCAGTTTCATTCAGGGTATTATCCTGATTGATGTCTTCCACATCCGGTAATGACTTAGCTGCAGTACTATAACTTTCGTTTGAATCTTCCGTGGTAGCAGAATTTCCTTCTGTTCCATTATAGCGTTTATACCTGGTTAAAATATCAACCTCCTCGCTATCATAATCGGATCCCCGGTAATGGTGGTAATCATCTCCGGCAGGGTCGTTTAACAAAGAAAATGGGTCAGTTTCCATCCGTGCTACTGCTTCAGCAGAAAGTTTAGCCTTCATTTCATCAAGGAAAGCCTTATACTGCCTATATTCTTTTTCTTCTTCAGAAGATAAACCATTTAAACCAACATCCTGTAGTTTACGAGCATTTGAGGAGTTATCAAATGCGTATACAGTACTTTGTTGTTTGGGAACTTTTCCCCATTCAGTATATTCAACCTGAGATTCATCCCCATCTACAGGCAAACCATTTTCAAAGAACTTCTTTCCATCTTTAAGAATATCTTCTGATATATCCCCAAGGTTAAAATAAAGGTCTCCTCCTTTAGCTGTAGAGGCATCATATATATATGGGTCCATCAACCAGAACTGGATATACTCAATATTAGCCGTTTCAAAATCGCTTTGGTCAATTTTACGCATAATTCCCCCCCAACGTTTTTCCGGATTTGTTAAATATCCTTCCGAATCCATTTCAGAAGCGACAATATTATAGGGGCCACGCTCATTCGGATAATAAGCCAGGTTCAATACCTGCAACGTATTATCTTCATTATAGCCTTGTTGCCTTGCCGGAAAAAGCTCCGTAACATTTACTCCTCTAACATAATGATTAGATAGTTGCTCTTTATCAGCCTTCAGGTAAGCTGGTAACAGGCTGGAGTTTTTGCGTGTAAATATACCATCTATATAATACCAGGCTAACCAGGCACGGTTTTTTCCATATTCTATATTATCACTTAACTCTGCTTCCGGGAAAACATCATAGGGCGTACTTGCCAAAGCCCATGGATAAGGGTTTAATAAATCGATCCCACTGGTAGATGATTCAAAATCGTCTAAATAAGAATATCCTCCCGTGTATTTATTTTCATAGTGGCCTGCTATTAAATGGGCAAATTCCGCATTGAAAGCGATCTGGCTGGGTTTGGTCAATGTCAATAGCGGCAATTTATCTACCATATTTGTAAGCCATTGGCTTTCGGTACGGTATGACATATTTAATCCCCACAAGGTATTCTTTAACGCCTCATCACCAAAGGAAGTCTTTGTAGTAAGAGGCATTTCAGACAAGTGCATAATAGTACCCCCAATAGAAAAGTCAGGAGTAAACTGATAAGTAAGGTCCAGACCCACCATTGTTTTCCGCTGCATATTATACACAGACTGATTTTCCAGAGAAACACTTATAGAACTACCACTTGAAATAATATTTTCATTGATAATAGTAACAACGCCGGAAGTATAATCCACTGTATAATCCACATTCTCTGTTAATTCTACTGCACCTGCTGTTACACGTACCGAGCCGCGGGCAACATTCGTAGCTCCCAATTGTATTTCAGCACCGGAAGATGCTTTATATTCACCCCGGAGTATAAACTTATTTTTTTCAGCAATCTGTTGGGCCGATGTTAAAGTGTTATCATAAAGCTCCTGATATACATATTTATCTGCAATTACATCATTTCCAATCTTAGCACGCAGATAGGATCCGAAGGGTTCGACAACAGGGAAAATAACCCGACCACTCTCTGCCAGAATAGTATATCCGTCAATAAAATCGTAGAATCCATCCGGATAAGGATTTTGATTACTATCCAGACGATCCAGATTCATCACCCTTAGAAGAAGCTGATCTGCAATTTGCCCTTCCGGAATATAATTTAAATAAGTGCCTGTAGTATCACTTTGATAAAGGATATCTAAACGGAATTTCTCTTTCTGAACAGAATAGGCTCCTAAGGAATAAATATTTTTCATCATCAGATCCCAGAAAGGCATTTCCGGAGTCAGAGAATTTCCTTTTAATAATTTGACATACAAACTGGAGGTTGTGCTTTCAGTATTATCAGTTGAAAACTCACCTACCTGATAAGATTTTCCTCCATAAGTAAATTCGTAAGCCACTCCCAATACCTCATCTTGCAACTGGCTACTTAATGATATATAGCCTAATTTCGTATTCAATGTATATTCTGAAGCATCCAATAAACGGGCGCTTTCCACTTTCTCATAATCTTTGCTATTTTCCAGGCCAGCTCCTCCCAAAATACTATTTACAAGCGAAATATCGCGGATTTCATTATAGCTTCCTGTAATAGTCTGGTATAAATTATTTGCTTTATTCTCCGGAACGCCCCCGGCATATGAAGTTACAAAATTTGTATTTCCAACATGTGCCCTTTCACCTTCTGCCAGATCAGAAAAAGCAACTATATTTCGTGCCTGGTCATAATTTCCACGCTTATTAGTAACCCATACTTCAATCCGGGTGATCTCTATGGCAGATTTTACATAAGGCAATTTTTCTAATGCCTGGTCATAATTATCCCGGAAATAATGTGCTAAAAAGAAATGGCGATTTTCATCGTATTGATCTACCGTTATCTCAAACGAACGGGTTTGTGCGCCACCTTTGGAATTCACCGTACGTGATTCCGACTCCTGCTGTGCAAACAGTGCATTTACCCTTAATTTCCCAAACTGCAGATCGGCTTTCATCCCAAACAGGGCTGCACCTCCCCGTATCAGAGAGTTACTGGTGGTCATACTTACATTCCCCGCCTCCAAAGACCTGATAATTTCATCTTCCTCGCCGGTATATGCCAGTTTAAGTTTTTGGGAGTCAAAATCAAAAGAGGTCTCAGTATTGTAATTCATGTCAAAATTGACCTTAGTCCCGACAGTCGCCTGCACATTTAGCTGTACACTCTCATCAAAATTAAAGAAAGTACGACTACGGGAACGGGCTGGCAGAGAAGGATTTTTGGTAGTATTTCTTTTAAGTCCGAGTGTTACATCTGCAGATCCCTGTGTACGCACGCGTACTCCTCCCGGACCAAAGACTTTCTCGGCAGGCCCTATATCAAATTGCATATCGGCAATATTGAACTCTTTATTTATTTCCCGCTGGAACTCTTCTTCATTTTTCTGACGAAAATATTCCCGTAGAGACTGTTGCATGCTATAATCCTGGTATTCTTCGGGAGTAAGGGTCATAGGAGTTCCTATTTCCATATCTCCAATCCGGGTTCTAACAATGTAAGAGCCCGATCGTAAGTCATATTCAATAAAGGTCTGTACATTTTCCGGATCACGTAAATCAGCCGGCGATTGTTTTAAAATATCTTCATATTCCTGAGGGGCTGTTTTGGCTACCGGATATCTGGCAGGCGGTAAAGAATCTTCTTCCATAAAAGCAAAAGGTAGGTCCGGGCTCCATACGGAACCGCCTGACAAGAGGAAATCTGCGCTCAAAGAGTACAGTCCAATACCAAACAATGTTATAGTAATAACTATAAAATATTTCAAGCCTTTTACTTTCATCGTCTACTGGTGAATGGTCATCGTCTACTGATGAATGGTCAACTGAACAGTCTCAATTATCACATCATTCTAAGGGCAGATTTAATCACCTGTTCTACAGAAAGTTGAGGAGAATTTTTCAGGACTGTGGTTACGGTTTTCTGGGAGACTGCTTTCTGGAAACCTAACATAACAAGCGCAGACACAGCCTCCTCAGTAATAAGATTACTTCCTACAGACCTTTTTGTACCTTCTTCCAATGTAGCTAAAGCTTCAAGTGGTTTAACCTTATTTTTCAGATCCACTAATATGCGTTGAGCAGTTTTAGCACCAATTCCTTTTACTGCAGTTAATATAGTCTCATTTTTTGTTGCAATAGCCTCTACCAGCTCTGCAGGAGATAAAGAAGATAAAATCATCCGGGCCATATTAGCCCCTACACCCGATACAGAAATCAATAATAGAAAAAGATCTCTTTCAATTTTTTCAGCAAAGCCAAACAAAAGATGTGCGTCTTCTCTTATTATTTCATAAATAAGGATCTTACCCTGTTTTTTCCCCTGAAAAGCAGTATAAGTATTTAGTGAGATGTTTAATTTATAGCCTATTCCACCACATTCGACGATCAGTTGGACGGGACTAATTTCTACAATTTCACCCTTTATATATTCAATCATTTGGTTCTTCTTAAGAATTCATTATTTGTTATAACGAAAAATTACTCAAAAGCGTATATAACAGGTACAAAAATATACCCGGAAACAATTATTGTTTCCAGAATCCCGGTAATAATATAGTTAACACGGTAAAAATTTCCAGACGTCCGGTCATCATCAAAAAGGAAAGAAACCATTTGGAAAAATCAGGTAAAAGGTGATAGGTATCTGCAGGACCTAAACGTCCTAATCCCGGTCCGACATTACTTACAGCCGAAATAGCAGCACTTATGGCCTCCTCAAAGCCCAATCCATTTAAAGCCAGAACAAGGAAACTTGCTAAAATCAAAGTTAAATACGCAAAAGCAAAGGCTAGTACCCGTTGTACAATATCGGAAGAAATTACATGTCCATTCATTCTCACCGGGATAACAGCATTTGGGTGTGTTTTCTTCTTAAATTCATTAAAAAGATTTTTGGCCAATATCACCATTCTGCTCATTTTCATACCACCACTGGTAGAACCTGCACAACCACATACCAACATCAATAATAAAGCAATGAGCCAGAAAAAAGGCCCCCACGCTAAAAAATCAGTAGTAGCATATCCGGAAGTTGTAACAATGGATACCACCTGGAAAGCCGCTTTTCTGAAAGCTTCACTAAAGACTGTTTCAAAACCATTATAAAGAAGCCAGGAAGTAACAATGACAATTGTTGCTATCACCAGAGAATAAAACCAGCGCGCCTCTTCATCTTTAAGTAATTTGCTGTATTTACGGTTAAAAAAGAAATAGATCAACGTTATATTGGTTGCTCCCAGACACATGAATATGGTAATGAGATAATCCAGATAAGCAGAATTCCAATATCCGATACTTGCATTTTTAGTAGAGTATCCCCCTGTAGCCATTGTAGTCATGGCATGGTTCATTGCATCGAATATGCCCATAGGACCCAACCAAAGCAAAACGGCCAGTAACAGGGTCAGAAACAGGTATACTCCCCATAACCGTTTGGCAACCTGGGTAATCCGGGGACGAAAACGTTCATGTGTAATTCCGGACGACTCTGCCTCAAACATTTGTGAGGCTCCCCCTCCACCAATAATAGGCACTACAGCTACCGTAAAAACGATCATTCCTAATCCACCCTGCCATTGGGTCAGGCTTCGCCAGAATAAAATACCTTTTGGTAAAACTTCTATATCATTCAATATGGTTGAGCCTGTTGTAGTAAAGCCAGACATTGTTTCAAAAAATGCATCCGTCACATTGCCAATATACCCACCTATTAAAAAAGGCAACATACCCAGTAACGATAAACAGACCCATGTAAGAGAAACGATCAGCATTCCTTCTCTTCTTCCTGCCGTATTTTCGTTAGCCCGGTAACCAACACCATAAAAAATTACTCCGACGATAAATAATATACCGGAAGATATTAAGAGAGGTATTAAGTCTCCGCCACGATATACCAATGCCACCACAGAAGCCGATAACATAAATAATGTTTCAAGGATGAACATCATTCCCAACATTTTAAATATGAAACGGATATTTAGCATACTATAAAAAATAATCAATTGGTAAAGAGTGACTTCTCTTCAACTTTGTTTTTCAGTTAAAATAATCTTCCAGTTTACGGATAGCTGTTTCGAGGCAAAATACCACTACATGGTCATAAGCTTGTATCTGTGTATCACCATTTACCATCATGGGTTCACCATTACGAATCAAACCTCCCAATGTTATATCTCTGGGAAGTTTTAAATCTTTTACCGGTTTTTTTGTGATTTTAGAATCCGGGCGTGCAATAAGTTCCGCCACCTCTGCGTTGGCAAAAGTTAAAGATTTTACATTCGAAACATCTGCATCCAGTAAATATTTATAAATATGACTCGCTGCAATCAGCTTTTTATTAATTACAGCTCCCACATTCATACTTTCAGCTACAGGAATATAATCTATATTCTCAATATTAGCAATAGTTTTAAATACACCGAAACGCTTCGCCACCAGGCAAGCGAGAATATTGATACTTGAGTTCTCTGTTAGTGCAATAAAAGCCTGAACATCTTTCAATCCTTCCTGCTTCAATAAGTCCATATCACGACCATCGCCATTAATAATCAATACATTGCTTGGGACAATCTCAGCTATCCTGTGACTTTTTTCTTTATCGGTTTCTATTACTTTTACCCGGATATTATTCGGTAAGTACTGGCAGGCTCTTATAGCAATACGGCTCCCTCCCATTATTACCACTTTCTTCACTTCCGGATTTTCCTTGCCTGTATGTAGTTGAACATCTTTTACATGCTCTTTAGTGGTAGTGAAAAATAGCATATCACCAGCTTCTACCCGGTCTGCTCCTCTGGGGATAATGGTTTCATTTTGCCTTTTGATAGCAACAATATGATATAGCTTGTTTTCACTGGGCAATTCAAAAAGCTGTTTATTAACTAATAAAGAATTCTCGGCTACTTTTACCCCTATTAAAATAAAAGCACCACCAAACAGTTCCCAATATTGGCTGGTCCACGGACGTTTGACAGCAGTAACAATCTCTTTTGCTGCCAACATTTCCGGATAGATCATAGAATCTATTCCCAGTTTTTCAAAAATTTCTTTATTTTTGGGGAGTAAATATTCATAATTATTGATCCGGGCTAATGTTTTCCGGGCGCCCAGACTTGCAGCGAGAATACTGGCTGAAATATTTGTAGCTTCTTCAGGAGTCACGCTCACAAACAAATCAGCTTTACGAATCCCGACATCTTCCAGGTCACGAATGGAGGTTGGGTTCCCTACCTTAGGGAGAATCTCTATATTCGTATTGGCAAGATTCAGTCTGTCTTCACTTGGATCCATCAAAATAATATCCTGATTTTCCTGTGATAACATCTTCGCTAAATATGTGCCGACTTCTCCGGCGCCGGCTATTATAATTCTCATACTAATTTATTTCAAATTCAGAATGATTTTAACACAGTAGCTATACTTTCAGCATCCAGCCCACATAATTTATATAGTTCCGGAAGAGTACCATGCTCTATATATTGATCAGGAACTCCAATTCGTTTTACTTTTGGATGATATCCATGATCTGCCATAAATTCCAATACCGCACTTCCAAATCCTCCTTGTATCACTCCATTTTCAACAGCGACTATCTTATCAAACTTCTCTCCTATCTCTTCCAGCAATTCTCCATCCAGAGGTTTGAGATAAATCATATCATAATGGGCAACAGAAATATCCTCTACCAATGAGAGAGCTTTTATAACCTCATTTCCAATAGGTCCTATAGATAGGACCGCAATATCTTTACCCTCCTTAAGTTTCTTTCCTTTTCCTACAGGAAGAATTTCCATAGGAGTACGCCACTCCTTAAGTTCTCCTTTTCCCCTGGGGTAACGGATGATAAAAGGACTCTCTACGGCTTTGTATCCAGTAAACATCAGGTTTCGCAGATCTGTTTCGTTCAAAGGAGAGGCAATAATAAGGTTAGGGATAGGTCGTAAATAAGCCAGATCAAAAACACCATGATGGGTAGCACCATCTTCCCCAACCAGGCCGGCTCTATCCAGACACATAATTACATGTAGATTCTGTAGTGCCACATCATGGATAACCATATCATAAGCCCGCTGCATAAAAGAAGAGTAGATATTGCAATAAGGAATCATTCCTTCCCTGGCTAAACCTGCCGAAAAAGTAACTGCATGTCCTTCTGCTATCCCTACATCAAAAGACCTTTTAGGAAAAGCTTTCATCATATAGGTCATTGAACAACCTGTCGGCATGGCAGGCGTCACTCCTACTATCCTTTCATCCTCTTCTGCAAGTTCTACTAAGGTATGGCCAAACACATCCTGATATAATTGAGGTTCATTCAGGTTAGTCACTAAAATCCTTTTTCCGGTCTCTTTATTAAATTTCCCCGGTGCATGCCATTCGGTAGCAGACAATTCAGCCGGCTTAAATCCTTTCCCTTTTTTAGTCTTAATATGAAGTAATTTAGGGCCTTTCATATCTTTTATATCATTCAGCACCTTTATCAGATAGCTTACATCATGTCCATCCACAGGTCCGAAATAACGGATACTAAACCCTTCAAACAAATTATGCTGATGAGTCAGAAGCGCTTTAAGACTATTATTAAAGCGTAATATACTTCCTCGCCTGTTATCTGAGATCAGGTTCATCTTACGTAGCCCACGGTACACATCATACCTCATTTTATTATAGGTCTGACTAGTAGTAATATCAACCAGATACTGGCTTAATCCTCCCACCGAGTTATCAATAGCCATATCATTATCATTCAGGATAATCAGCAAGTTATTAGGGTTGGCAGAAGCATTGTTAAGCCCTTCGTAAGCCAGTCCACCGGTCATAGCTCCATCACCGATTACAGCCACCACATGACGTTTGTCTTCCTTTTTTAAAGCAGAGGCAACCGACATACCTAAAGCTGCGGAGATGGAATTAGAAGCATGTCCTGCAATGAAAGAATCATATTCACTTTCCATCGGATTAGGAAAGCCACTTATTCCTTTAAACTGCCGTAGTGTTTTAAATTCCTTTCGTCTGCCAGTTAATATTTTATGTCCATACGCCTGGTGCCCTACATCCCATACAATCTTATCATACGGAGTATTGAATACGTAATGAAGGGCAACTGTTAGTTCAACAGTTCCCAGACTGGCGCCTAAATGTCCCGGATTTTCAGAAAGTACATCTATTATATATTGCCGCAGTTCCTGGCATACCTGCCCTGTTTTTTCGACTGACAATTTTCTTAAATCGTTCGGATAATTTATTGAATTTAATATATGTTCATCTTTAGTTTCTGACATGCACACTATTTTTTGCGACAAATGTAAAGAATAAAGAGCAATTTTACCATGTTTTTAACTTTTCAATCGCTCT
The DNA here is from genome assembly GCA_021204405.1 of Tannerellaceae bacterium. Classification (GTDB taxonomy): domain Bacteria; phylum Bacteroidota; class Bacteroidia; order Bacteroidales; family Tannerellaceae; genus JAJPZJ01. The sequence continues at coordinate 22,460 of JAJPZJ010000028.1, forward strand.
TCTTCCGTTGAGATTTCACCAGATGCTCACACTTTGTCCCGATTGCTATTTTATTAAAGACTTACCTCCTAAACGGCTATTTGCATCAAAAGTAATCCACAAGCAGATTTGGAGATAAAAAAGGAATCCTCTAATATTGTATAAGTTTTAAAACAATATATTATGGAGCTCCGTACAATCGTTCCTTTAGGAAAAACTAATTTGAGCATTTCACATCAGGAACCGCTTTTACTACTTGGGTCATGCTTTACTGAAAATATGGGGAATAAACTCATTGAAAATAAATTTACAGCAGACCTGAACCCTTTTGGAATATTATATAATCCGGCTTCTATCCGGAAAGCCTTATCCTTTTTAACAGCCCCCAAAGAATTTACCCCGGTTCATTTAATAGAACATGGAGGCCTGTGCCATAGTTTTATGCACCACAGCAATTTTTCTTTGGCTTCGCAGGCCGAATGCCTGCAACTGATCAACAGCCGGCAAGCTGAGGCCTCAGCTTTATTAAAAAAGCATCTGTGCTGTTAATAACTTTCGGAACTGCCTATGTTTATACATTAAAAGAAACCGGCGAAATCGTCTCTAACTGCCATAAACTTCCGGACAGGTATTTTAACCGTTCCTTACTGACAGTTAATGAAATTGTATCAGGTTGGAAAAAGTTATTAACAAACTTATGGGAGTATAATCCCGGGCTGAAAATCCTTTACACCGCCAGCCCCATCAGGCATTTAAAAGATAGAGCACACGGCAACCAGCTCAGTAAAGCAACCCTATTGCTCGCTATCGAAGAACTAATAAAAGTAAACCCCAAACAATCATTCTATTTCCCCAGTTATGAGATCATGCTGGATGAGTTAAGAGATTACCGCTTCTACACGGAAGATATGATCCATCCATCCAGACTAGCCATAAATTACATATGGGAACAATTCAGCCAGCAGTTCTTCGCTCCTGAAACCAAAGAGTTGCTCCGTAACTGGCAGGAGATCCGGAAAGCAATTAACCACAAACCATTTAAACCAGCCAGTGAGACTTACAAAAAGTTTATATACCAAACTTTGTTAAAGATGGAACGACTTTACAAGAAATTTCCTTACTTTGATATCGAGAAAGAAATTGTACAGTTGAGATCTAAAATTTCAGAATAAGATGGAGTATTATATAAAAGATATCGCTGGCATTATCGGAGCAGAAGCCAAAATAAAACAGAATGTTCCAATCAGTATTTTACTTACGGATAGTCGCAGATTATCTTTTCCGGAAGAAAGTCTTTTTTTTGCATTCCATACTAATACGAATAACGGGCATAAATTTATTTACGATTTATATAATTTACGTGTTCGCAATTTTGTGGTCAGCGAATACTTACCAGCCTTTGACACTCTGGCAGATGCTAATTTCTTACTTGTAAAAGATACACTTCGTAGCCTGCAACGTTTAGTAATCCATCACCGGAAACAATTCACCCTTCCCGTTATTGGTATTACAGGTAGTAACGGGAAAACAGTTGTTAAAGAATTCCTTTACCAACTATTACACAACGAATTCAATATTGTCCGCTCTCCGCGTAGTTATAATTCACAACTAGGCGTACCTTTATCTGTATGGCAGATAAATGAAAGCCATACGTTAGGTATTTTTGAAGCAGGTATTTCCCAGCCGGATGAGATGGAACGTTTGCAACCCATTATAGCGCCAACGATTGGTATTATTACAAATATCGGGGAAGCTCACCAGGAAAACTTTATATCTTCCCGGCAAAAATGTATTGAGAAATTAAGCCTCTTTACAGATTGCGAAGCAATTATATATGATGGGGATAATATCTTTATCTCAAATGCTCTGAAAGCGACCTGTCTTTCCCATAAGGCGATTGCCTGGAGCCGTACTGATTCGGAGGCTCCCTTACACATTGAGTCGCTTGAGAAAAAAGAGACTCATACCATTATTCGCTGTACACTCCTGGGATTTAGCCGTACCTATACAATTCCATTTACAGACGATGCTTCTATCGAAAACGTAATTCATTGTATGGCGGCTATGCTATACCTGAAACCTACAAGTGTTAACGATGAATCTAAATTCAGCCTGTTAGAACCGGTTGCCATGCGTCTGGATGTAAAAGAGGGTATTAATGGATGTATCCTTATCAACGATACCTATAATTCAGATCTCAACTCATTAGATATAGCACTGGATTTCCAGCAAAGCCGGCGGGGGAATAAAAATATGAAGTCTACCCTAATTCTCTCTGACATCTTACAATCCGGTACATTACCCAAATCTTTATATAAAAAGGTAGCCGACCTGGTACGTAGGAAAAAGATAGATCGTTTCATTGGTATCGGTCGCGATCTGAAAGAATATGGCAACCTGTTTGAAATGGAGAAAGAACTCTACTCCAGTACCGAAGAGTTTGTTCATTCCTTATCTTTAAGGAACTTCAATAATGAACTGATTCTGTTAAAAGGTTCCCGGAATCACCACTTTGAGAAAATTTCCGAATTGTTGGAGAAAAAAGTACATGAAACTATTCTGGAGGTAAATCTGGATTCTGTTATTCATAATTTTAATTATTATCGTTCTAAACTTAATCCTAATACTAAAATATCCTGTATGGTAAAAGCATCAGGATATGGTGCCGGTTCCTATGAATTGGCTAAAACATTACAGGAACACCGTTGTGACTATTTATCGGTGGCTGTAGCCGATGAGGGTGCCGAATTACGCCGTGAAGGAATTTCAATACCAATTATAGTGATGAATCCAGAGCTGAGTAGTTTCAATACACTTTTCGATAATCAGCTCGAACCCGAAATTTATAGCTTTCAACTATTAAAAGCCATTATTAAAGAAGCCGACTACCGGGGAATCACCTCCTACCCTATTCATATAAAAATAGATACAGGTATGCACCGTTTAGGTTTTCAATCCGAAGATATACCTGCTATTTATGAAATACTAAAAAAACAGACAGGTGTTGTAGTTCGTTCGGTTTTCTCCCATCTGGCTGCAAGTGATAATCCTGAACACGATGATTTCACCCGCCGGCAAATTACAACTTTCGTAAAGACAGCAAAGGAATTAGAAAAACTGCTTGGGCAAAGGATACTAAAGCATATTCTAAACTCAGCAGGAATAGAACGATTTCCGGAATACCAACTGGATATGGTACGGTTAGGAATTGCTTTATATGGTATAAGTTCAATAAATGACCATTCACTAAGAAATGTCAGTACATTAAAAACTATTATTTTGCAAGTACAGCAGGTTCCGGCAGGCGAATCAATTGGCTATAACCGGATGAGTTATGTAGACCGCGATTCCCGTATTGCGATTATCCCGATCGGATATGCAGATGGGCTGGACCGGCACCTGAGTAACGGAAAAGGTGAAGTGCTGGTAAATGGTAAGCGTTGTCCGATTATAGGTAATATATGTATGGATGCTACCATGATAGATGTAACCGATACCCAGGCCAAAGAAGGCGATCCGGTAATTATATTTGGTGAAAACCTGCCGGTACAGGAGATAGCAGCCAGATTAAACACAATTCCATATGAAATATTAACTTCCATCTCCTCCCGGGTAAAAAGGGTATACTACAAGGAGTGAAAAACAACTGAATAAAATAGATACCTACCAGTAAACAGGTTACAAATTTTGTATCTTGCACATTTTATGTACTTTTGTGCCGTAATAAATATATTTAAGGTATGAGTCATAATTTATTGAAAGGCAAGCGTGGTATTATATTCGGAGCACTGAATGATATGTCGATTGCCTGGAAAGTTGCAGAGAGAGCAGTCGAAGAGGGTGCTACGATCACTTTAAGTAATACTCCTGTTGCCGTACGTATGGGAGAAGTAAGCGCATTAGGTGAAAAATTAAACGCTGAAATCCTTCCTGCCGATGCAACAAATGTAGAAGACCTGGAAATGGTATTCTCCAAATCGGTTGAAATATTAGGCGGTAAAATAGATTTTGTATTACACTCTATCGGGATGAGTCCCAACGTACGTAAAAAAACGTACCTACGATGATCTTGATTACAGTTTACTGGAAAAAACACTGGACATCTCGGCTATTTCCTTCCACAAATTATTGCAGGTAGCCAAAAAGCAGGATGCCATTGCCGAATATGGTTCTGTGGTGGCTCTTTCCTACGTAGCTGCCCAACGTACATTTTTCGGTTATAATGATATGGCAGATGCTAAAAGCCTGCTGGAATCTATTACCCGTAGCTTCGGTTATATTTACGGCCGTGAAAAAATGTACGTATCAATACCATCTCCCAATCGCCCACTGTTACTACTGCCGGTAGTGGTGTGAAAGGGATGGAAAACCTGTTAGACTTTTCCGACAAGATGAGTCCGTTAGGCAATGCAACTGCCGACGAATGTGCCGACTATTGCATCACCCTTTTCTCCGACCTTACCCGGAAAGTTACAATGCAGAACCTCTTCCATGATGGCGGCTTCTCAAGTATGGGTATGAGCTTACGGGCTATGAACCAATACAGCAAGGGAATGGAAGAGTATACAGACGAAAACGGTAATATTATCTACGGATAAGAAAACAAATGCCATCCACTCCGATGTTATATTAAATCAGATAATAAATAAAAAACCATGTTTCTGAAAATTTATCCTGAAAATCCGAATCTTCGGGAGATAGACAAAGTGGTCAGCGTACTACGTGATGGCGGACTGGTGATCTATCCCACAGATACGGTATATGCCATCGGATGTGATGCATTAAATGTAAGAGCGGTCGAACGAATTTGCCAGATGAAAGGGATCAACCCCCAAAAAAGTAACCTGTCAATCATTTGTTCCAACCTCTCCAATGTCAGCGAATATGCTAAAGTAAATAATGCAGTCTTCAAGATGATGAAAAAGAATCTGCCGGGGCCGTTTACTTTTATATTACCTACCAGCAGCCAGCTTCCTAAAATCTACAAGAACAAGAAAGAGGTAGGCATACGCGTACCGGATAACACTATTATACATGAGATAGTAAAAGAGCTGGGAAACCCGGTTTTGTCTACCTCCATACACGACGACGACGAGATCATTGAATACACTACCGACCCGGAACTAATCTACGAAAAATATGAAAACAGCGTCGATATAGTTATTGACGGAGGATATGGGGGGACTGAAGCATCTACTATTGTTGACTGCACCACCGAAGACTTTGAAATCGTCCGTCAGGGAAAAGGTATATTAAACTATTAATCCAACGAGTATGAACTGGAACCAGCTATTATCCGACAAACGTTTCGGAATGGAAAAATATCACGATCGTAAACACGACCGTACAGATTTTCAACGTGATTATGACCGGCTGATCTTTTCTTCTCCATTCCGCCGTATGCAAAATAAAACCCAGGTATTTCCGTTACCCGGGAATATTTTCGTACATAACCGGCTTACCCATAGCCTGGAAGTATCCTGTGTAGGCAGATCGTTAGGAAATAATATAGGGAAAAGTTTATTAAGAAAGCATGTGGATTATAATATAAACTTCCTTGAGATTGGTTCCATTGTTTCTGCTGCCTGCCTGGCACACGATATGGGTAATCCTCCTTTCAGCCATTCCGGTGAACGGGCAATCTCCGGTTATTTTGCCTCCGGCAATGGAAAACTCCTGGAAAATAAAATAAAAGAAGAGGGCGGAAGATGGGAAGATTTCCTATATTTTGAAGGGAATGCGAACGCATTACGTTTGCTCACTCACCAGTTTATAGGCAGACGCCGGGGCGGGTTCGCTTTAACCTATAGTACGTTAGCTTCTATTATCAAATACCCTCACTCTTCCCTGGCAGCAGGAAGTAAAGGTAAATTCGGATATTTTCAATCTGAAGAAGAGACTTATCATCTGATCACCAAAGAGCTGGGAATCAAAAAGACAAGTACCGATCCGGAAAAATTTGCCCGTTATCCTTTAGTACATCTTGTGGAAGCAGCCGATGATATATGCTATCAGGTAATGGACATTGAAGACGCCTGTAAACTACATATCCTAACCTGCCAGGAAGCTGTCGATCACCTGATCAATTTTTTTGACGGCGAACGGCGCGACCGTATCACCCAAGTCATGTCGATGGTTGATGATACCAACGAAAAACTGGCTTACCTGCGTTCTTCCATTATTGGTTTACTGGTAGAAGAATGTTCGCGGATCTTTATGGAAAATGAAGAAGCAATCCTGGAAGGCACTTTTGATGGCCCGCTGATTAAATATGTATGCGAGCAACCCAGAAAAGCTTATGAAGAATGTTCGAAAACAGCCTACCAGAAAATCTACCGGGCAAAAGAGGTATTGGATATCGAATTGGCAGGTTTTCATATCTTCAGCCATCTGATTGATGCATTAACCGAAGCAGTGATGAATCCTGAAAAAGCATATAGCAAATTACTGTTACAAAGAATTCCTGCACAGTACGATACAAATAATCCGACTACCTATGGAAAAGTTCAATGCGTGCTTGATTATATCTCGGGAATGACCGATATATATGCACTGGACTTGTATAGAAAAATTACCGGCATGAGCCTGCCGGCTGTATAAAAGGAGAGTTTTATCAGTATTCTTCCCGGTATTTATTCTCTTCCCGATCCTGTAAAATACTCAGATAGCTTTTATAACGCGATTCGCTGATATAATGCTTATCAACAGCTTTCAGTACTGCGCATCCGGGTTCCTGGCGGTGAGTACAGTTATTAAACCTGCAATCTTCCGAAAATCTGAAAATTTCAGGAAAATAATGCGATACCTCAGCATCTTCCATTTCAATCGTACCAAAGCCTTTTATTCCCGGAGTATCAATAATATATCCACCTTCCGGCAATTCTATCATTTCCGAGAAAGTAGTCGTATGCATTCCTTTATTATGATATTCGGAGATATCACCGGTTCTCAGATTAACATCGGGGATCAGTTTATTGATAATGGTAGATTTCCCAACGCCGGAATGCCCCGATAATAAGGTAATCTTATCTTTTAATTCTGCCCGCAATTCATCCAGTCCCCGGCCGTCCCTGGCACATAGGGTCGAACAGGGATATCCAATAGTGGTATATAACTTTATAAGGACATCCAGATAAGCTTTGTCATCACCGTGATAGCGGTCTATTTTATTGAATATAAGTTTTACGGGCACCTGGTAAGCCTCAGCGGTAGCTAAAAAACGATCAATAAAAATAGTTGTTGTAATAGGATAATTAACGGTAACGATCAACATAGCCTGATCCAGGTTAGCCGCAATAACATGGGATTGTTTGGATAGGTTGGAGGCCCGGCGAATAATATAGTTTTTCCGGTCTTCAATATGGGTAATAAAAGCTGTACCTTCCTGGTTAATATCTATTGTTACCCGGTCGCCAACGGAAACAGGATTAGTACTCCGTATCTCTTTCAGACGGAAATTACCTTTTATCTTACTCTCAATATTACGGCCATCGACTGTACGAACCGTATACCAGCTACCGGTATTTTTTATAACTAACCCCTTCATATTCGCATGTATAGTAACATGTGGCTGTGTATTCTATTAAATTACAGCCACATGTTACTATACTTTATACTGTCATTATTTCTTTTTCCTTAGCAGCATAAAGTTTATCAATCTTCCGGATAAATTTATCATGGATTTTTTGTACCTCGCCTTCCGCATCTTTTACCATATCTTCAGGAACTCCCTCCTTTACACTTTTCTTTAAACCATCAATGGCATTACGCCGTGCATTCCGTACGCTGATCTTAGCATTTTCTGCCTCCTGTTTGGATTGCTTTGCCAGGGCACGACGACGCTCTTCGGTTAACGGAGGAATACCCAACCGGATCACTTCACCATTATTCTCAGGCGTAATACCCACCTCAGAATTTATAAGTGCTTTTTCAATATCCTTAATTAAAGGTTTCTCCCAGGGAGTAATAATAATTGTTTTAGCATCCGGCGTATTGATAGAGGCCACATTACTTAAAGGAACCACGCTACCATAATACTCTACTTTAACTCCATCCAGGATTTTAAGATTAGCTTTACCTGCACGTATACGCGCCAATTGCTCGTCAAGATAATCAATTGCAAAAGACATTTTTTCCTCTGCGGCTTTTACGTATTGTTTTGTATCTACCATAACTGATTTATATTTTTGTTTCCTTTTTAGATAAACAAAAGTAGTAAACATTTCGGACTTACCAAACTGTTATATTATACCTATAAAAGGAATGTTTTTTATCCTGCAAATTTTGTTACATCCTGATTTGCTATATTATCAGAAGCATGCTATGTAGATAGCTTATCCTAACAAAATTGATACTTCCCGATGTATCAATTTTTATATTCCCAACAGCCAGCAAGACAAAACAAACCGTAAAAAAAGCCTGTATCATTTGTTTTAGCATCCGTAACATTTCTTTCAGACCTTTTTTCTTCCTGCTCTACTTTTGCCAATGTGAAAAAGATCACACGAACAACCTTATTAACGTAATCTTTAAATTTAATACACATGAGGAAGAAGAAACTTATTTTTAGTTTAGTAACCCTACTAATCTGTTTTATCCCGGCCTTGGCCCAGGATATTTCGATTAAAGGAACTGTTGTTTCTAAAACAGACGGGGAGCCGGTTATTGGGGCTTCCATTATACAAACCGGAACAACAAATGGTACTATTACCGATTTTGATGGTAATTTCATGCTCAACGTACCAGCCAATGCAGAACTAACCATTTCTTATATTGGCTTTAGTACTTTAAAAGTAATCGCACAGCCAACCCTTTTTATTGAATTATCGGAAGATACTCAATTGATAGATGAAGTAGTAGTAACAGGTTATTCTTCACAGAAGAAAGCCGACCTTACCAGTGCTGTTGCCGTTGTAAAAATGGATGAAATCAAAACACTTAACAACAGTAATGCCATTCAGTCCCTCCAGGGCCGGGTACCAGGTATACACATTACCAATACCGGACAGCCTGATGGAGATGTAGATGTAAAGATACGTGGTGTCTCAACTTTAGGTAACAGTAAGCCCCTTTATATTATTGATGGGATACCCAGTACCCGCTCAATGAACGAAATTGCTCCTTCGGATATTGAATCCATCCAGATATTGAAAGATGCTTCTGCCGCATCTATCTACGGTTTACGGGCAGCCAACGGTGTAATTATTATCACTACCAAAAAGGCAAAGGCTGGTGGTACAAATGTTGAATTCCGCTCTAACCTGACCGTCCAGCAATGGCAGCGCTCACTTTCTTTACTGGATACGCAACAATTAGGGATGGCAACCTGGTACGCAGCAATTAATGATGGCGATCTCAGCCAACCGGGTAAAAATATTCCTATGGCAACTTTATATATGATTGGGGATATAATTCAGCAGGTCATGCTGTATTGAATGGCATCTCTACACCCGAATATCTGTATGTAGGAGGTGACCCGGTTATGAGAACTGCCGATACCGACTGGATTAAAGAGATCAGCCGTGTCGGATTTACCCAGAATTATAATGCAACCGTAACTACAGGTACTGAAAAAGGCCGCGCCCTTTTCTCTATGGATTACTATGGCAACAACGGAACAGTAAAAGGAACCTACTTCAACCGCATTACTGCCCGCATTAACAGTGATTACAAATTATTCAACGACCGGGTAACCATCGGCGAAAACCTTTTCATATCCAAAACCCGCAGTTCTATCCTGGAAGCCGGGGAATTACAGGAAGGAGCCCGTAATATTCAGCCTTTAGTGCCGGTATATGCTATTGACGGTAGTTGGGGTGGTCCCAGTAATAATATGAGCGACCGCCAGAATCCGGTAAGACTTATTGAAGACAATAAACAAAATCATCAGGACATCGTTCACCTTTTCGGTGATATCTTCGTAGATATAGAAATTCTTAAAAATCTGGTATTCCGTTCCAAATTAGGACTCGACTATACGGGTTACTGGAAAAGAAATATGCAGAAATCATACTCCTCAGGATATTTATCGGATGCCACAGCTTATCTGGATACTGAAGCCAATTATGGAGGTAACTGGATAGTAAGTAATACCCTTAACTACAAATTTGACCTGAGTAAACATAAGTTTGATGTATTAGCTGGACAGGAAATGTTAAAGTATTCTCTGGAAAATATGTCGGCCGGACGAGATGGGTTCTTATTGGAAACAGCAGATTATATGTACCTGGATGCAGGAGAAAGCAATTTCCGCAACAGTGGAAGCGGAACTTCGTATGCCCTTTCCTCTTTCTTCGGAAAAGTCAATTATAATTATGCTGATAAATACCTTGTTTCATTTACTTTGCGACGCGACGGTTCTTCACGTTTTGGTAAAAACAACTGCTGGGGTACTTTCCCTGCCTTCTCACTGGGATGGCGTATCAGTGAAGAATTCTTTTTCGAAAAATTAAAAGAAAATGCCATTTCCGACCTTAAATTACGGTACAGATGGGGCAAAACAGGAAACCAGGAGATCGACAATTATGCTTCTTACGGATTATATCAGGCTGTATATTATACAGACCCTACATGGGACCGCGATTATGGTACTGCTTACGATATTGCCGGTAATGGCCAGGGCGCTTTATCATCCGGATTTATCCGTACACAACGGGCGAATGAAAACCTGAAGTGGGAAGCAACTACCCGGCATAACGCAGGTATTGACTTTGGATTATTCAATCAGAAATTTATCGGTTCTTTTGATTATTTCCTCAAGAAAACAAACGACATTCTGGTAAATCCACCTTACATCGCTACAATTGGCTACGGAGGCAGCCGCTTTGTAAACGGGGCAAGTATGGAAAACTACGGATTTGAATTTATGCTATCCTACAACCAGCGTATCGGTGAAGTAGATTTTTCCGTAACCGGTAACATTGCAACTTACAGGAATAAAATCACAAAACTACCTGAAGATGTGATTAATTCTTATCCCGGTAACGGAAATGACCAGACTATTTTAGGCCGTCCGCTGAACTCCTTGTTCGGATATGTAACAGACGGTTTATTCCAGACACAGGCCGAAGTAGATGCACATGTTGACCAGCCGGGCAAAGGATTAGGGCGTATCCGGTATGCGAATCTTAACGGAGACGATAAAATCAGCGATGAAGACCGTACCTGGTTAGGTGTAGAAGATCCTGATTTCCTATATGGGCTGAACTTAAGCGCCAGTTGGAAAAACTTCGATCTTTCTATGTTCTGGAATGGCCAGGTAGGTTCACTGGCTTATAATAACCTGAAAGGCTTTACCGACTTTTTCGGATTTTTTGGCGGACAAAACTATGGAACACGCGTATTGAAAGGATGGAGACCTGATAATACGAATACTTCTGTTCCGGCAGTCTCTGCCAGTGATGTAAATAACGAACAACGGGTATCGGATTATTTTGTAGAAAACACCTCATTCCTTAAACTGGCTAATCTGGAAATCGGTTACAGAATCCCTTCCAGGTTGTTACAGGCAGCCCATATGCAACAAGCACGCATTTTCCTTTCAGGGCAGAACCTGTTGACAATCAAAAAATCATGGGGAGACAATGCCTTTACAGGAGCCGATCCGGAAACACCCAACCTGGCTTATCCGGTAGCACGTTCTTTTACTTTCGGTGTGAATGTTTCATTTTAATCAAATCCTAATTAATTTCTCCAACTAAAAATATGGATATAAATTATTTTATCATATGAAAACCTATAAATATCTCACAATTATATTTTCCATACTATTTGTATTGAATTCCTGTGATGCCTTCCTCGACAAAACACCTAAAGAACTGGCAGATAGCGACGACCTAAGCGGAGCAGAAGAAATTGAAAAAATGGTTATTGCCGCCTACTCCGCTTTAGGCAATTACAACTATCAGGATGGGCTTCATTCTCCCTGGCCATATGGCGACCTGAGAAGCGGAGATGCTTATAAAGGAGGTGCCGGTGCCGGGGATGCCGGATACTTTAATACAATGGAAACATTTGTCTATATGACAGAAGATCTAGATTATCTGGATTACCGCTGGTATTCGGACTTTATTTCCATAGCCCGGGCAAATGATGCACTCAGAAGAATTGTAGCTATTTCCGAAGAAGAGTATAAGCTAAAAACCACTCGTGAGGCCGAAATGCGTTTCTTACGCGGACATTTTTATTTCGAACTGAAAATATTATTCAAACAACTACCCTTTGTAGACGAATATGAAGAACTGGAAGATTATATTAATATCTCAAATGATGTTTATTCGGACCAGGAACAATGGGACAATATCATTCAAGATTTCCGGTATGCCGCAGAAAACCTTCCGGCCAGACAAGACGAAGTAGGCCGTGCCAATGGTAATATGGCAAAAGCTTATCTGGCAAAAGCACTTTTATATTCAGCCTATGAGCAAAATGAAAAACATGAAGTAATCAATATCAACTAAACCAGACTTGAAGAGGTGGTAACACTTTGCAAAGAATTAGATAGTGAATATAGTCTGGCCACGGACTTTGCAGAAAATTTCCTTTGTGAAACAGAAAACGGGGTTGAATCGATTTTTGCTATCCAGCATTCACACAACGATGGAACACTTCGTGGCCGGCTCGACTGGGGGGCTATGCTTAACTTCCCGATGAACAGCGAATATGGTTGTTGCGGATTTCACCAACCTTCACAGAATATGGTTAATGCCTTCCGTACAGATGAAGATGGTTTACCTTTGTTCGATACATTCAACGAAAAGAGCCTGCTGAATGCAGACGACCTGCTGGCGAACAATATCGACCCACGCCTGAACCATACAGTTGCTGTTCCCGGAGCTCCCTACAAATATGATCCTACTTTCATTCCGGACTCTTCGTGGATACGCGACCCACAAACCTACGGATGTTTTATGTCGATGAAAGAAACCGTACTTCCCGATTGCCCCTGCTTTGCATTTGCCGCACCATTTATATCAAGTTCTAAAAACCGCGACGTAATCCGCTACGCAGATGTCGTTCTCTGGCAGGCAGAAGCTCTGATCGAACTGGGCAGACAGGAAGAAGCTTTACCTCTCATTAATTCCATCCGCAAACGGGCAGCCGAAAGTACCGGAAGATTGGTAGATATTCAGGGAGATGCAACCGGACAATTTGTTATAGCCGAATACCAGCCCGGCGTTAACAGCCCTGCATGGACACAAGACTTTGCCCGTAAGGCTTTACAATGGGAAAGACGCCTGGAATTTTCACAGGAAGGCGTACGCTTCTTCGACCTCGTACGTTGGGGAATTGCAGAAGAGGTGGTAAATGAATATTTCAAAGTAGAAAAATCACGTCGCGGCAGTTATATGAGTGAAGCTAAATTCACTAAAAACCGTGATGAATATTTCCCGATTCCAAAAAATCAGATTAATTTCAGCAAGAAACTCTATAAGCAAAATTACGGTTGGTAAAACAACCTTTTACCAGGAAAAGAATTTTAAACACAATAATACCATGAATTACAGAAAAACTTTATCAACAGCTATTTCTCTCACATTGGGATTGTCAGCTTTTGCTGGAGAGGTCACGATAAAGATCAATAAAAAATATCTTAATTTCCCGATTTCCCATGCGGTAGACCGACAGGTAATGACGATGAAGGTAAACGGAAAAGCTGAGAGGGAATTTGATATTCGCCTGGCTCAGGGGATACCTGATTATTGGGTATTCGCCGATATGTCTGCTTATAACGGCCAGACTATTCAAATCAGTTATCCGGGGGATGATGCACTTCTGCAGGCTATTTACCAGGACGATCAGATTGCCGGGCAGGATTCATTATACAAAGAATACAATCGCCCGCAACTCCACTTTTCCACCTGCCGGGGATGGATCAACGATCCGAACGGGTTATTATATAATGATTATCCGCATAATGTCCTATTATAAATTCTGGATTTGAAGTCGGA
>JAJPZJ010000048.1 GCA_021204405.1 Tannerellaceae bacterium
AACATTCATATGATGTTCAATAAATCAACGGACATTATGCGGATAATCATTTTACGTAATTGCATATCTGGGAGTGTTATCAAAGAACGTCTGACACCAGCATTAAATAATTATATCCGGCAGCTCTCCGGTATGGGAAATAACTTAAACCAGATTGCACGAAAAGCTAACAGAGAGGGGTATTCACCTATCCGGAATGAATATCTCTATTTAGCTGAAAAAATTGATAATATAATAGACTTGATTGGGGATGATGGCGAAGATAGTAAAAGGTAAATCTTTTAAAGGAGTAATCAATTATATAATGGATAAAGAAAAGAGTACACAGGTTATTGATGCAGATGGGCTTCGCATGAAAAATAAATCCTCTATAATCCAGAGTTTTGTAATACAAACTACCCTCAATAGTCGTGTATCGAAATCTGTATGCCATATATCACTTGATTTTTCCGCACAGGATAAGGGTAAACTATCAAATGCACTCATGAGAAAAATAGCACGTGGCTACATGGAAAAATGGGAATAGTAAATACACAATATATCGTAGGTAGGCATTTTGATAAAGATCATCCTCATCTTCACCTGGTATATAATCGGATTAATAATGATGGAAAAACGATTACTGACAGTAATCGTTTTCGGAGTGAAAAATATGCAAAGAATTAACAGAGAAGTATGGACTGTATTTTGCTACCGGTAAAGAGAATGTGAAAGAACATCGCCTCAAAGAGCCGGATAAAACCCAATATGAGATATATAATAGCCTCAAAACATGGGTTGCTGAATGCCGGAATTGGGAGCAATTAACAACTAAACTAAAAGAAGTAGGGATAGAAATTGAATTTAAAATTAAGGGTAATTCCGATGAAGTACAGGGAATCCGATTCAAGAAAAACAACTATTACTTTAATGGTTCTAAGGTTGATAGAATGTTTAGCTATTCAAAGATTAATTATCAGTTAAGCCAAAATGCAAAAACAAATTCTGTAATTCAATCTCATTCTATGAAAAACTCTACTTTGTCAGTAGGGGAGCATGTTAGGAATAGTTTTGGAGGTCTATTTAATATTTCTTCCGGAAGCGGAACTGATAAGAATGAAACCGATTTTCAGCATTTAATGCGAAAGAAAAAGAAAAAGCGGAAATTCGGAAGGCAGATATAAGTAACAATTAAATTAAGTAGTCATGAAAGATATTAATATGAATGAAGTATATACACTTTTTGAAGAGATTAAAGAACTTATAAAGAAAGGAAATTGCAAAAGTACTGTTATCCAACCAGAGATAGAACTTCCTGATTTATCTGTTATAAATGAACTTACAGATAAATTTAAGAAGACTATTGAAGAAGTTCGTAAACCGGTGAGAACAGAGCTCTATCATACTTTTAGTATTGCTTCAGATAAAGTTTTTATTGGTGTAATGGGAATTATTTGTATTTGTCTTTTCTGTCTGTTTACAACATACTATCAACGGAGTGAAATTTCCAATTACAAGAATAGTGATTTGAAATATCGTTATATTAAAATGGTTGGAGGTGTCACTGCAAATGAGTTAAACCAGCTTGAGAATCTCTTTGATAATAAGCAGGACAGTATAAGATTTATTCGTAAACAGGTAAAAGAATATGAGAAGGCAGTAGTGGAAGAAGCCAAACGATTGGAAAAAGCTCGAATGAAGGAACTGGAAGCGGAACAGCTGAAAAGAGAAGCAGAGAAGTTAAAGCTCAAATAAGAAGGAAACAGACTCTTTCGTCTCCTTTGAACAGGTTAAGATAACAATTGGGTAACATCCACCGGAAGCCTTCCTTGTCATATTCATAGAGTTCATTTAGAAATGAAATATACTTTCCTAAATTTTCTTCAGGATTATCCAGGTACATAATATTTTATCGCATCTTTTTGCAGCATCAAAACCGCAGGAGAGAGTTACCTGGCTGGCATCGAATTTGAGTTCGACTTCTATTGCAAAAGTTTCTATACTGTTTTCATGATATTCTATCATACAAATAGGATAATCAGAAAACTTATCTTGAAGAGTGGAATGTCCCAATCTCATTAAAGATGTGGTCAGATTAATCAACTCCGGAAATCCCTTCTCAGTAAAGTATTGTTGTATTTTGCTCATAATTGTCCGTTTTTAATTTCCGGTTACATTCTACCGGAATACTATAAATAATAGGGTATAACTATCCAGATAATCCAAAGAATATATTCTGATAATACATGCTATTTACATTTTCATATTCTGTTATTCCTCTATTGTACGGACTAACAATAATGGAGCCCTATGAATAAATGTAAAAATTCTGCTTTACCAGAACTGCTAAAATTAGCTATCCCTTGATTATAAGGATAATCGAAATATTACATTTCAAAATATCTGTGCGCAAAAATATAAAATAATATTAAAAAACAAACTCATTTTCTTATCTTTACAAGCATAAACAGAAAACAGTAATATGAAGAGATCAATAGCCCACTTACCAAAGGAGAAGCAAGAAGATTTGCGCTATATTGTACAACTCATATTGGAGAGAATTCCCCAAATACAGATGATTATACTGTATGGAAGTTATGCTACAGGTAAATATGTAGAGTTTGATACTCGTATTGACTTTGGTATCCGTACCACTTATATGAGTGATTATGATATATTGGTAGTGACCGATAAGGCAAAAGACAAAGAAGTCGGTCAGAGATTAGATAATATAGAAGAAATCTATTATAAGAATCCTGAAAAACAAACTCCTGTACAGTTTATTAATGACGATATTAAGAGCTTAAATAAATATCTTTCGGATGGGAGATATTTCTATACTCAACTTAAAGAGGAAGGTATTATCTTATATAATACTGGAATTTTAAACTTGCAAGACGGAGAAAGCTCGAGTATGGTGAGATACATAAACAGGCGGAGGAGTATTACAAAGAAAAGCATCAAAGTGCTTATGAATTTTTTGACGGTTCTCAATATTATTACTCTAAAGGTTGGTATAAGAAAGCCAGTTTTAATCTCCATCAGACATGCGAAAATTTATTTTATGCTGTCCGTTTAGTTTTTACATTGGAAAATAGCAAACAGCATAATCTTTCCAAACTTTTAGCCTCTGTTAGAAAATATTCTGATAAGTTTGAAAAAATATTTCCTAGAAAGACTGATGAAGAGAAGAGATTATTTACCCTTTTGAAGTCTGCATATGTTGAGGCTCGTTATAATCCTAAATTCGTTGTGACTAAAAATAACATTGATTCTCTTTTTCCGATTGTGAATCAGCTTTTTGATTTAGTGAAAGAGATTTATAAAGAAAGGATTGAGGAGTATAAGAAATTTGATTAAAAAACTAATTAAATTAAAAGTGTAAATTTGCATATGAGTAAATGGAATAAAAAGAAAGCATTATTATACTTAAATACTCTTATTGCAGATATAGCCATATTGGAGCGATGCAAAAGACATTCTACTGAACATATGAGATAGTTAACAAATACTCTTGTTTTTTAGATGAGGTATTTGGTGCGGATTCTTATTATCATTCTAGCATTAAATGTTTAACCTGGAGTTCTTCAGAAAGTCGTATTTTATATGGATGGGATATAAATGAACAACTAGAAATGCTACAACAAGATGCGTATGTTGAACACTTGGGGTTAGCTAAAGGTTTTTTATTGGCTGCCAAAGATTATCTCGAAATGAATGATATAGAAAGTGCATATATAGTACCTATCAAGAAACAGGCCACTAATGAATTGATGAAAGTACTTTCTTTGTCTGAAAATAAACTAAGAAAAATAATTCGAACACAACCAGAGAAAGAAAAACAGATACAAGACAGTTTTGAAAATCTATTAATTGGAGCAGAATTAGAATACAAAAGGGAAGTACCTCATATAGAGTATTCTTCAAAAAATTATATACCAGATTTCAGTTTTGAGAATATATCATTGGCAGTAGAGATAAAACTATGTAAGACGGATGAAAAAAATTTAATATCCCAAATCAACGATGATATTTTAGCTTATAAAACTCAATTCACTAATATCCTTTTTATAATTTATGATTTAGGCAAAATACGAGATATTGATCAATTCAAACAGTCATTTGAGAATAGTGAGAATGTTATAGTTCATATTATCAAACATTAGGAGTGAAATTCTATTGTTTGGGAACAATTTGGGAACAAAAGCTAAAAAGAAAAAGCGTAACTGATTGATTTTCAGCTACGCTTTCGTTTTTGTCGTACCCAGAGCCGGGATCGAACCGGCATGGAAATTACCCCACTGGTGTTTGAGACCAGCGCGTCTACCAATTCCGCCATCTGGGCATTTGCTTAAATGCGTTGCAAAGGTAAGGAATATTTTTTATTAGGCAAGAGATAGAACCTTTTTTTTAAATAAAGGAAGCTGGTAGAATAAATCAAAAATTATTTCGTTACATTTGTATATAAGTGTATAAATTAAAAGATAAAATAACCTAATATCATGACTGATAATTATTGTGTAATTATGGGGGGAGGAATTGGTAGCCGGTTCTGGCCGTTCAGCCGTGAGACATTTCCAAAACAATTTTTGGACTTTTTTGGGACTGGCCGTTCTTTATTACAACTGACCTTTGATCACTTTTCAAAAATTATTCCTGTAGAAAATATATATATTGTAACCAATGAGTTATATGCAGAACTGATGAGGGAGCAATTACCAGAGCTGCATGAAAGTCAGATTCTACTGGAACCTACCCGCAGGAATACAGCTCCATGTATTGCATATGCAGCCTATCATATTTATGCAAGAAATCCTAAAGCCAATATAGTAGTAGCACCCTCTGACCATTTAATTATTAATGTAGATAGCTTTTTGAGGGATGTGAATAAAGGATTAGAACTGGTAAGAGAAAATGATGCACTGGTTACATTGGGTGTGCATCCCAGCCGGCCTGAAACCGGATATGGATATATTCAGAGTAGCGATACAAAGTTGGGAGAGTTTACCAAAGTTAAAACCTTTACAGAGAAACCTGATTATGATCTGGCTAAGATTTTTTATGAAAGTGGTGAGTTTTTCTGGAATTCCGGACTTTTCCTGTGGAATGTACAGTCTATTCTAGCAGCTTTCCGGAAGTTTTTGCCTGATATTTCCGCACGTTTCGATTTGGGGAAAGATAAATTTAATACTTCTGAGGAGCGTAGTTTTATAAAAGAACATTTTCCGTATTGTCCCAATATTTCTATTGATTACGGTATTATGGAGAAAGCAGATAATGTGTATATGCTTTGTGTCGATTTTGGTTGGGCCGATCTGGGTACCTGGGGTTCCTTACATGAAACTGCTACGGTTAAGGATGAAGAAAAAAATGCTTTTCTAAAAACAAGCAAGGCTTTAACGTATGAGAGTACCGGCAATATAATTGCATTGGAAAATCCGGAGAAACTTGCTGTCATTCAAGGATTAAATGATTATATCATAGCTGACTCCGGCAATGTATTGCTTATTTGTAAAAAAGAAGATGAATCCAAAATTAAGCAATTTATGGCGGATGCCCAGATGAAGTATGGGAAAGAATTTAATTGATGTATAGATCAAAATAGAATAGTAGAAAAGGGTATCGGTAAGATATCCTTTTTTATTTTGTGTTTTTTAGGAATTTACGGCCCAGGTATTGTACGGGATAAAGTGCTGCCAGAAAACCGATAATACTTACAGTAAGGAATACAATTAGCAAGTCGCCCATGGCAAGCTTTACCGGATAAGCATCTATAATAAATGCACCTGCTGTCTGCCCAAGTTTAATTAGACCTAATTCCTGTTGTAGCAGGCATAAAACAATACCGATAATAATTCCGATCAGCGCACCGAATCCGGAGATCATCCAGCCTTCAAACAAAAATATTTTCCGTATTAAGGAGTCGTCTGCTCCCATCGTCTGTAACGTATAGACATCCTCTTTTTTTTCTATCATAAGCATAGAAAGGGAGCCAACTACATTGAATAACGCTATGGTAAGAATAAAGCTGAGAATAAGGAAAGTCATCCATTTCTCGATTTGCATCATTTTGTAAGAGGCTTCCTGCTGTTCAAAACGATCTTTTACTTCGAACTCTTTTCCTAATATGCTTTGTATTTCTTTTTTCGTGGCAGATAGATCGGTATGAGAATGAAGCTTTATTTCAATAGAGGTTACTTCCTGGTCATAATGAAACAGCTCACGTGTTAAAGAGATGGGTACCAGCATATATCCCATATCATAGGAGGGCTGGTTTACACTAAATACACCGGCTATATGGACATACTCCAGGTTAAAAGAGGTTGCCGGATTGGATAAATTGACATTCTCATCCCGCTTGGGAGCATATATCTCAAGCGGAGAGACAAAGCCGGCATTAATCCCTAAAGTAGAGGCTAATCCTATTCCTAACACTCCGTAATTCGCTACTTCGTCTTTTAGTAAGAACTCTCCGTCAATCAGTATGCTATCTATGTGGGTAAGATGCTGGAAAGTATCATCGACCCCTTTTATGGTAGCTACCTCCTGGCGGTCTTTGTACCGCACGAGAGCATTTTCCTGTAACACTTCACTGGCATACTGAACCTGTGGTAAATTTATAACCTTTTGGATTTCTGGAGAGGAAGGAATGAATACTTTACCGGTACGGGGCGTAATTTTCAGCTCCGGGTCAAAACTACTGAACAGGGAAGAGATCAGCCCGTTAAATCCATTATATACCGACAAGGTACATACCAGCGCAATGGTTGCAACCATTATACCACAAACCGATATCATAGAAATGATATTGATGGCATTGTGAGATTTTTTTGAAAACAAATATCTTCTGGCTATGTAAAATGGCAGATTCAAGGAGGCTGTTATTTATCCAGTAGTTTATCGATATTCTCAATGTAATCCAGGGAGTCGTCGATAAAGAAGCTTAATTCGGGAATTTTCCGCAATTGTAAATGAACCCGTTGCCCCAGATCGTACCGGATCGCTTTTGTATTGGCACGTATGGCTTTAAGCAGTTCTTCCGATTTCTCAGAAGGGAAAATACTTAAATAGGCTTTTGCTATGCCTAAGTCCGGACTTACCCGTACTACACTTACGGAAATAAGTGTGCCCGGCATAGCTTTTGTCTGCTTCAGGAAAATATCTCCTAACTCTTTTTGCAGGAGACGTCCGATTTTATTTAATCTTGTTTTTTCCATTTTTATTTAATCTTGTTTTTTCCATATTTATATATAACTATTTTTTCCAGATCATTGTTAGTCCATCCCGTAAAGGAAGTATAACTTTCTCAACCCGGTTATCTTCTTTGATCTTCTTATTAAAATTCAGGATACCGATCGTTTGTTTATCGGAAGGATGCGGGGTTTCGATCACTTTACCATCCCAGAGCGTATTATCGGCGAGTATCAGTCCTCCCGGACGAACTTTGGGAAAGATAAGATCGTAATATTCGCAATACAGCCGTTTATCAGCATCAATAAATACCAGGTTGAAAACTTCATCCAGTTGGGGAATGATTTCCGTCGCATTCCCGATATGAAGTTTTATTTTATCCTGATGCGGCGACTGCTGTAAATATTTCCGGATAAAATCTTCCATTTCATCATTAATCTCGATCGTATGGACGATATCTCCGGTTTCTATCCCTTCTGCCATGCAAAGTGTTGCATATGCAGTGTAGGTACCTATTTCCAGTATCCGGTGGGGACGGAGCATCCGACAGAACATTTTTAATATCCTTCCCTGCAAATGTCCGGAAAGCATCCGGGGACGTAGCAAGTTTACATTGGCATCACGATTAAGGGCAGCCAGTAAACTGCCCTCATCGTCTATATGTTTAAGGATATAATCGTCTATCACACCTTCCGGCATTACTTCTGTTCTTTAAAAGTAGGTAACTGATAGTTATTACCGGCTGCGTCGAGCACTTTGCCAACATTGTTTATTTCCAGGAAGCTGGTACCTCCACCTTCTCCGAAGCTACCGCTCAGGTAAGCAAACATATTCTCACGGGTGATATGGCCGCTGTTGATTAATTCCTTCAACGCATCAAAGAAATAGGCCCGGCGGCTATCGTTCCAGGGCTGGTATACCGCCCATACCCCATAGGATAAAGCTAACATACGTGTTACACGTTCCTGATAGCAGATTGCATATACCGGAGAGGTTCCGCGGAATGCAGCCAGGAAGCGGGCAGTACGGCCTGTATGGCTATCCGTGATAATGGCTTTTACACCCAGTTTGGAAGATGATTTAACAGCTTGTTTTGCCAGGAAGGAGGTTACATCCAGGTCGTTACCAGTGATTGGCACGCGAATATCGTTGGCTGCTAATTTTGTTTTTTCTGCTTCACGGGCTACTTTTGTCATCATCTGAACTGCTTCCAACGGATATTTTCCGTATGCAGTCTCACCACTTAACATAATTGCATCCGTACGATAGTAGATCGCATTGGCAATATCGGTAATTTCCGCACGGGTAGGACGTGGATTCTGGATCATTGAATGCAACATTTGGGTAGCCACAATTACCGGTTTCTTTACCTCTACACATTTACGGATCAGTACACGCTGGATACCTGGTATTTTTTCAGCCGGAACTTCAATACCTAAATCACCACGGGCAATCATAATACCATAGGCAGCTTCCAATATCTCATCAATATTATCTACACCTTCCTGGTTCTCTATTTTAGCAATGATTTTGATCGGGCTGTTAAACTCGTCAAGGATGCTTTGGATATCCAATACATCTTTTTTAGAGCGAACAAAGGAATGGGCAATGAAATCGACATTATTTTCGATACACCAGTGAATGGTATTTCTATCTCTGTCGGTCAGGGAAGGCAAGTTGATACGTACACCTGGTACATTTACACTTTTGCGGCTGCCTAATGTAGCGTCATTATCTATCTGGCAAACTAGATGATCTTCATTTTTTTCAATAACCTTTAATTCCAGTTCTCCGTCATCAATCAGTATCTGGCTGCCAATCGACAGATCATGAACAAAATTCTTATAAGTTACACTGATACACTCGCGTGTAGTTTCCTGATCCGGATTGTCGACTACCTTTACGGTATCGCCGGTTTTAAATTGGATAGGAGCCTGTGTAACCGTAGTACGCATTTCCAGGCCTTTTGTATCCATCAGGATACCAATACAGTTAGATACTGCACGTGTATTACTTACTACCCGGTTGAATCCTATTTCATTCATGTGCGCTGAATTTAAACGCACCACGTTCATCCCTGCTTCGAAAAGAGAACGGATAAATTCCACCTCACAACGTTCATCAGAAATGGTTGCTACAATCTTTGTACGCTT
This sequence comes from Tannerellaceae bacterium, assembly GCA_021204405.1. Lineage (GTDB taxonomy): Bacteria > Bacteroidota > Bacteroidia > Bacteroidales > Tannerellaceae > JAJPZJ01. The sequence goes on from JAJPZJ010000048.1 coordinate 9,324, forward strand.
TAACATAAATACCTTAAACTATTAATATAATCTTATTATAACCTTAGACTTTTATTTTTATCACAGGAAGGATTCCATCGCCAGCCGGTAGGACTCCAGCCCGAAACCCAGTATAACCCCTTTGCATGCTGCCGATATCATCGAAATATGCCGGAAAGATTCACGCGTATGTACATTGGATATATGAACCTCAACAACCGGGGTTGTTACGGCTTTAATCGCATCATGTAAGGCTATGGAAGTGTGGGTATAAGCTCCGGCGTTCAGGATGATTCCGTCAAAATCAAAACCAACTTCATGAATCTTATCGATCAGCTCTCCTTCGGTATTGCTTTGAAAATAGGAAATATCACATTGCGGATATTTTTCTTTTAGCTGTTGCAGATATCCTTCAAATGAGGAGTTGCCATATACCGTAGGCTCGCGTTTACCCAGGAGATTAAGATTGGGACCGTTAATAATCTGGATCTTCTTCATTTTGCTGTATTTTATTACTTTTGTACTACCTTGTGGTATCAAAAATATTCGGCAAAGGTAATGATTTTATTTGATACTCACATAATAACAAATTAACAATGCAGGAAGGAAAAGATATTATAAGTAAATATAAAATTTATCTTCGTCTGGAAAAAGGGCTTTCCTCTAACTCTATTGATGCTTACCTGACCGACCTGGATAAACTTATCCGTTTTGTAGAGCAGGAAGGCCTAAAGCTTACCGAAGTACAGTATGAAAATCTGCAACATTTTCTTGCCGGACTGCATGATATCGGTATCCATCCCCGTTCGCAGGCAAGGATTATTTCCGGGGTAAAATCATTTTTCCGGTTTCTGGTGCTGGACGATTATATGACTATTGATCCTACCGAATTATTGGAAGCTCCCAAAATAGGAATGAAACTGCCGGAAGTACTGACGTTGAATGAAATTAATAATCTGCTTGATTCTATTGACCTCTCTGAGCCGGAAGGACAACGCAACCGGGCTATTCTAGAGGTCTTATATAGTTGTGGATTGCGTGTTTCGGAACTCACTTCTCTTCGTTATTCGGATGTATTCTTCGAAGAAGCTTTTATAAAAGTGGAAGGAAAAGGCAATAAACAACGTTTAGTACCGATATCGGAACCAGCGCTGAAAGAGATAAAAAACTATTTATACAACCGGAATCTGATGGTAGTAAAGAAAGGTCATGAAGATATTCTGTTTTTGAGCCGCCGGGGTACAGCCTTATCCCGCATTACGATTTTCCATATAATAAAACAACAGGCTGAGCGCGCAGGCATACAGAAAAATATAAGTCCCCATACCTTCCGACATTCATTTGCCACCCATCTTCTGGAAGGTGGTGCACATTTATTAGCCATCCAGAAGATGCTTGGCCACGAAAAGATTACCACCACGGAAATTTATACCCATATAGACCGGGAGTTCCTGCGCCGTGAAATCCTGGAACATCATCCTCGTAGCAAGCCCCGGTATTGATTATACCAACGGGTCAAGCCGGCTGATTAGTTCGTTTCCCAACGCCTGTTTAGTAATAATATGTTCCTTAACAGCCGTAACAAAAGGATTCTTTTCGAAAATCCCGCGGACATGTTCAAAGTCGGCTTGCTTATCGGCGGTAGACCCGTCTACCCCGAAACCAATCATAGAAGTAAGGGAAAATTCCTTTTTTGCATCGTTATACAGTAGTTCATCCAACCCGGTGACTGCCTTCTGCCATTGGCGGATAATATCGATTATTTCGCTTGCTGTAATTTGTTGTAGATTAACTCCGTAATACTCCTCAATTTGTTGGTAAGCCCATGTCCATTCCATATCATAATAGTTGGAATGCATACCGGAAAGTATTTCTTCAATCGTGGTAAGCGAATTGATTTTTCCATTGCTGATTGCCTCGGTTAGCTTTTCAAGCGAGGCTTTGGGGATTATCAGCCCTGACAGGTCTACCCACTCCCCTTTACCTTCGGCAGAAGTAGGTATTAATTGTTGCCATACCTCTTCCATACACCGGAAATTTGTTTTTTCCAATCGTTTGATCAGGGAATTTCCTAAGAACTTGTGAATCGCCATTCCGTAAAGCTGCAAGGCATTTTGCAAGGATGAGCCTTTAATCCGGGTATTCTGATAGTAATATACTTCCGATGTCTCGCCCACCAATTGCTGTAGATTTTTCAGGTTTTCTATAGCTTTCAGCATTTTATAAATGGTGTAGGGGCTTAACAGGTTATAGTTGATTCTGTCGAGGTGGACAGGATCGGTACGCTTATCCCGCTTAGGCCATTTTTGTGCGTCCCGTATGGTTCCTACGCTACGCAGGTTTACTCCCGGAACCAGATAGGTTTCATCATCTTTTTCGATCAGGTATGAAAAAGGCATTTCCGAGGTATCACTATGATGGTGGTGCCGCCCCATAACCAATGAGAAAGCACCTACCCGGGCCGGCCAGAGAATATATGAGTCGCTGGTAGTTTTCGACCCACGTTCAACGATCCCCTGATGGATAGGGCCTAACTTATACATGTGGTTACTTTGGTTGGAACCGCTACCTGCATTGAGGAATGAATACATACCGGCAATCAGCAAACTGCTTTTATGTATGGAAACAGTATAAGGCCCGGCAAAAATAGCACACGCTTCTCCGTTCTCGAAATTACAATTACTAAAAAGAAGCGAATCATGTGCGGAGAAGTTGTGACTGATATGGCAGGCCTGCCCGATAAAGCAACGGATAATCTTGGCGGCATCGGCCACTACTGCTCCCGACGAGATAATAAAGTCCTGGGCAATAACGCTATCACCTATATATACAGGTGCAGCCTGGTTGCTATTGATAGACCCATTTTCCAACCGGGTACAATTTTCGATAGTTGTATATTCGCCGATGTTTACATTTTTAATCGTTCCCGAATTAATGATCTTCACATGGCTTCCGATAGTTCCCTGTCCGGCGATCAGGCTTTCCGAATAGCTGGTAATCAACTTTTGCAGTTTATGGATAAGTTGCTCTTTATGACGGTAAAGTGCGATAATATAGGCCAGGGAAGCAGATAGCTTATTGTATATAGAAACTTCACGGCCTCCCGTCTCATTTAATACGGCTACCTGTACATTATTACCGAAAGTGGTTCCTTCCTCTGCAACAATCAGGTTTACATTCTGTATGAAGCAACCTGCTCCTATCTGATAATTGGCTATGTAATTCTGAACGTTTTCGATTAATACGTCATTCCCGATCGTGCAATTGCGAAGCGTTGCCTGATGGATTCCACTATGCTTTTTCACTCCACCCGATAAAGTAAACTCTTTTTCGAGTATCCCTATGACTATTTTGCCGGAAAAGGTTGTGTTGCTGATATGTTCATAACTAAAAGAGGCCGGTACCCAAATGTCCGACCACTTTTCAGCCGAACATCCTTTAGCCTGCATCGCTGCAATTTCATCCGGTCGTAAATTCCTCCTTGTTTCCATGTCTCTTTATTCTTCATCATATTGCTGGAACAGAAAATCATTATAGGGGAAACGGGTGATATGAATTTCTTTTACCCGTTCGTACAATATAGTTTTCAGTTCGTCAATATTGATACGGTTCTTGGCTGAGATAAAAATACAGTTATCCTGCATCTTATTCATCCAGGTCTGTTTTAACTCTTCCAGCGAAATATTCTCATGGGTACGGGGAGTTAAATCGTCTTCCTCTTTTTCTACAAACGTAAAAGCATCGATTTTATTGAAAACCATAAGCATCGGTTTTTCATTTTTGTCGATTTCTGCTAAGGTTTTGTTTACAACGTCAATCTGTTCTTTGAAAGTGGGATGAGAGATATCGACTACATGTACCAGCAGGTCGGCTTCCCTTACCTCATCGAGGGTGGATTTGAATGATTCAACCAGTTCGGTAGGCAGTTTACGGATAAAACCAACCGTATCTGAAAGCAGGAAGGGCAGATTTTCAATAATTACTTTCCGTACAGTTGTGTCAAGGGTTGCAAAAAGTTTGTTCTCAGCGAAAACTTCACTTTTACTTAAGAGGTTCATAAGGGTAGATTTCCCCACATTCGTATAACCTACCAAAGCTACACGTACCATCTTTCCGCGGTTTTTGCGCTGGATGCTTTTTTGTTTATCTATTTCAACCAGGTTGCGTTTCAGGTTGGCAATCTTATCCTGGATGATGCGTTTATCTGTCTCCAACTGGGTTTCACCGGGTCCACGCATACCCACTCCGCCCCGTTGCCGTTCCAGGTGAGTCCATAAACGTGTCAGGCGGGGTAACATATATTTGTATTGTGCCAGCTCTACCTGCGTTTTGGCATGAGCTGTTTGTGCACGGCGTGCGAAAATATCCAGGATGAGGCTGGTACGGTCGAGGATCTTGACTTGCAACTCCCGTTCGATATTCCTGATCTGTTTCGCTGGGAGCTCGTCGTCAAAAATCACCAGGCCTATTTCGTTTTCAATAATATATTCTTTAATTTCCTGTAATTTACCAGAACCAACAAAGGTAACCGGATGCGGATAATCCAGCCGCTGGTAGAATTTCTTTACAGGTTCTGCACCGGCTGTATCTGCTAAAAAAGCCAGCTCATCCAGATATTCTTTTGCTTTTTGTTCGTTCTGCTGATTCGTGATCAGGCCAACTAATACAGCTTTTTCTGATTGCGCTTTCGATATAATAAAATCTTTCATCCCACAAAGATAATCATTTTAATTATTTCTTTACATTATTTCTTTACATTTGCTGGTGATTTAACAACCTAAATAACCGCTTGACTATGAAAACAAAGAAATGCTACAGGAAGACTATTCTTTTAGGGTCTCTTCTATTCTTTTTACAATCTTTTCCGCTCTCTTCCCAACTATTGGAAACAATGGATTGGAAAATTTTCGTAGAGAGTTCTTCTAATTATTTAGTATGCAACACCTTTTTCCGCCAGACATTTGAAGGCAGGCCATCTGACCTTTGGGAATATGGAACAACCGGAAATCCCTCTTTATTCGATGCCGCTATGGCCGGTATAACAGGACAGGAAGGAAATACTTCCCTGAAACTTCCCATAGGTAGTTCTGTCCGGTTTGATAATCCGTTTGCTTTATACAGTACAACTCTTACGGTAAAATTTGCGGGTTGTAATCTGCGTGTAAATGACGGTCTGCGGCTGTCTATTTCCCGGGGTGATGTGCCACAAAGTGTGATCTGGGCTCTATCAAAGAAAGATGGTAGTAAAATTAACTATGGAGATAAAACAGATGGGAAGCCGGGACAGACCAATATGGCTAATCCGATGCAGTTATCCGGCAGTCCGCAATATATCCATCTGGAAAGTATAGCCTCCCAGGCGCCGGATGATAATAGCTTTTTCTGTATTGACGAGGTATATGGATATGGAGATATTCCATGCTACTCTTTATTTAGTGGAGACGAGCGTTGGACAGAGATGGCTTGCTGGTCGCATTTGCCTCCTTCTTCTCAGCGTAAAGCTCTGCTGGAAGGAACCTGCCGGCTTGACCAGACAGTAGTTTGTAAAGAGTTACACCTGAAAGGTGAGTTGTTCCTGGAAGAAGGCGGAGTATGTAAAGTTGAGAATTGTTATCTATATGATATAGGAGCCTTTAACTTTCAAGGTAGCACTATTATAGTAGAAAATAAAACGTGTGTGTTACTAGAACTACCGGAAAAAGGTACCTGGTATTTTTTCTCTTTACCCTTTGATGTGTACCCGGAAGGTTTAGATCCGGACATGCAATGGGGCAAAGGTTCTACCAATGAAAACGGAAATTTCTTTTATCTGATGCGATATGATTCTGAGAGCAGGGCCAACAATGGATTATCTTCTTCCAACTGGCAACAGCTTTCGGTTGAAAATCATTTCCCAGATAAACCTTTGCTGAAAAAAGGCAAGGGGTACCTGATTGCCCTGGATGAGCACAGCGACCGGAAGCACCTCACTTTTACTTCCCGCCAGGGAGAAAGGATTTCTTATTCGGGAAAAGATTTTATAAGGTTGGAGGGAGGACAGAAAGGTCGGGCCGGCCAGGCACATCAGGGATGGCATTTATGCGGGAATCCTTTTCCGGCTCCTTTGCTATTGGAACATATAGCTGTGAACGAAACATTGGATAGGCATGTTTACTTCTATGAAGAGGATGAATATCAAGCCTATCCGCTGAAGGGTAAATATACTATTCCTCCTTATGCAGCTTTTTTGTAAAAGCATCGGCAGATACGGAGCTGGATATTCAAATGACAGGTAATAGTATTTCGGGGTATATATTACCGGCTTTTATTCCTTATACTCTATCAGGCAAGGAACCGGAAGATAAATATGTATTGGAGAATGAGGGAAAAGAGAATGCGGCAGAAATTACATTTAAAAGAAGAGGACGTACTCTGTTCTTTGAGAATATAATTTCTCCGGCCTGGTTATATATTGCAGATATTTTCGGTAATATGGTATTCCGGTGCGAAGTGTCGGAAGCTCCGGTATTACTTCCGTTACATATTCAGCCGGGGATTTACATAGCCTGCATATACACAAATCGTTTACGCAACCAATACAAGTTTATTCTGAACGAATGATATTGTGGGTAGAACTTCTATCTTTGTCAGTTATAGAAGGAAGTTTCGTGAATAGATATAAAAAATAACATATGAAACGTATCAATATTACAACCGGTGTTTTGCTTATCTACCTGCTTGTTATGAGTGTGATAGGCTGGCCGGGAGATGATCCGCAAAGGAGTTATATCGAATATGGCTCTATTATAGGTTTATCATTAGGTGCAATTCTCTTTCTCCGGTATATTCAGATCAAACGGATGAAGTTAAGGAATAAACGGAAAGAAGAGAATAATAAATAAGTTTTGTCTCTCTCCCAAATGTTTTTTTTGCAAAAACATCTGTCATCTGTCACACTAGAGGCATATGTGCTTAATTATTAATAATATACTCGGTGATAGATGCATTTTTGATCTGTCACCGATGCCAATCATCTGTCACCTTTGGCATTGATCTGTCACACAAAGAGGCTTAAAAAGGATATTTCTATAAAAACAAATTGTTCCCCGCGTAGGCGGGAACCGTAGGTCGGCCTTAGCCAATCGCATAAACACTACCAGTATCACTTGCAAAAAGAAAGAAAAACTGTTAAACGCGATTCCCAATCAAGTCGTAGTACTGTTAAATTCTCTTCCCTTAGTCCTGCAAGGACGGTATATCCTAGCCCAGGGCACCCGCCCTGGGTAATTAGGAATATAAGGATGTGGGAGTGCTGTAAGTACGACATAATAAAAATTTGATCTTATACATATTTTATGCCGTGCTTACAGCACTCAAAAAAGTTCCATACCAATCACCCGGCACTGCGTACCGGGCTAGAATAGGTCGTCCTTGCAGGACTTAAGGGGATAGAATTTAATAGTCCTGCGATCAAGTCGGGGAACTACGTATGTTTTTTTGACAATACCTTTTAATTTATAATTTTTCTTTCAGGAATTTGCCTGTATACGATTCCGGACAAGCTGCAACCTCTTCCGGTGTTCCGCTACACACCAAATATCCTCCTGCGCCACCCCCTTCAGGCCCCAGGTCAATCAGATAATCGGCACATTTGATTACATCCATATTATGTTCGATAATCACCACCGTATGTCCTTTTTCAATTAAAGCATTAAAAGCTTTTAACAGGGTTTTGATATCGTGGAAATGGAGGCCGGTAGTCGGTTCGTCGAACATAAAAAGGGTCGGTTGCTGTTTTTCCTGCCCCAGATAATAGGCCAGTTTAACCCGTTGGTTCTCACCCCCGGATAACGTAGAGGAGGTTTGTCCCAATTTGATATAACCTAGCCCTACATCCTGAAGCGATTTCAATTTCTTAATAATCTTTTTAACCTGTGCGGATGTATGTTCCGAAAAGAATTCGATCGCCTGGTTCACGGTCATCTCCAGCATATCGTGGATATTCACCCCGTGAAACTCTACTTCCAGCAAATCGGGTTTGAAACGTTTTCCGTGGCAGGTTTCACACTCCAGGGTAATATCGGCCATAAACTGCATTTTCACAGTTATTTGTCCTTCCCCTTTACATTCCTCGCAACGGCCACCCTCTTTATTGAAAGAGAAGTAAGCCGCTGTATAGCCCATCTGTTTGGCCAGTGCCTGTTCTGCATACAGCTTACGGATCTCGTCATAGGCGCCGATATAGGTAACTGGGTTCGAGCGCGAACTTTTCCCAATGGAGTTCTGGTCGACAAATTCAATTTCTTTGACCAGTTGCAGGTCTCCTTCAATGGCTTTGCATTCTACGGTGTTACGTGCGGCATCATCGAGGCTCCTTTTTACTCCTTCATAGAAAATATCCCTTACCAGCGAGCTTTTACCGGAACCACTTACACCGGTAACAACCGTCATCACGTTTAACGGGAATTTTACATCTATCACCTTCAGGTTATTTTTCCGTGCACCGATCACTTCTATATAGTTATTCCACGGACGGCGGTAAGGGGGCAATTCTATTTTATCCTCTCCCGTAAGGTAGCGTACGGTATAACTGTTGCTATCTTTTTGCAGGTCATTTACATCTCCCTGGTACACAACTTCACCACCCAGGCGTCCGGCTTTCGGCCCAATATCTATAATGTAGTCGGCAGCGCGGATAATATCTTCGTCATGCTCTACCACCACAACCGTATTTCCTAATTCCTGTAGTTGACGAAGCACCTTTATCAGCAAGTCGGTATCCCGCGAATGTAATCCGATACTGGGTTCATCTAAAATATAAAGTGAGCCTACCAGGCTACTTCCTAAAGAGGTGGCCAGGTTGATCCGCTGACTTTCTCCACCCGAAAGGGAAGAAGAAAGCCGGTCGAGTATAAGGTAACCCAGCCCTACATCCAGCAGGAATTGCAGGCGGTTATTGATTTCGGTAAGCAATCTTTTGCCGATGGCTGCATCTGTTTCATTGAGTTGCAGGTTATCAAAAAAAGCTTTTGCTTCTGTGATGGGTAAAGCCACCAGTTCCGCAATATTTTTTCCACCTACCTGTACGTACAGGGCCTCTTTTTTCAAACGTCCGCCTTTGCAATCCGGGCAGGTTGTTTTTCCCCGGTACCGGGCCAGCATGACGCGGTATTGTATCTTATAAAGATTCTCTTCTACATGTTTGAAAAAGTTGTCAATCCCGTGCACTCCGGGTGCTCCATGCCATAAAAGGTCTTTTTCTTTATCAGTCAGTGCATAATAGGGGCGGTGGATCGGAAATTTATATTTCTCACTTTTCCGGGTAAAATCCCTTAACCACTCACTCATCACTTCGCCTTTCCAGCAAACGACCGCTCCTTCATATACCGAAAGGCTTTTATCCGGTACCACCAGGTTCTCGTCAATTCCCAATATTTTACCAAAGCCCTCGCAGGTAGGGCAGGCACCCAGTGGGTTGTTAAAGCTGAACATCATATCGGTGGGTTCCAGGAAGGTGATGCCATCTGCCTCGAACTTTTTGGAGTATTCTTTTACAATCGTCTCCTCTTTGGTATATATCCGTATAATACAGGTATCGTGTCCTTCAAAAAAGGCTGTTTCAGCCGAATCGGCCAACCGGCTTTTCAATGTTTTATCATCCGATACCACTAACCGGTCTATCAGGAGTTCGATAGGATTTGCCTGTAACAAAGCCTCATCGGCCATTACCTCTTGTATCCGGTGTATATTTTCTCCTATGGAGATCCGCGTATAGCCCTCTTTCTGGAGGATTTCCAATTGTTCTTTCATACTTCGGCCTGCGGGAAGCACAATAGGGGCATACACCGCAAAACGGGTACCGTCGGGATAAGATAATACCTCGTTTAGAATGTCGCTCACCTGATGTTTCTTTACCTCTAGTCCGGTAACCGGTGAGATTGTTTTACCAATCCGTGCAAAAAGAAGCCTCAGATATTCGTAGATCTCCGTAGAGGTTCCCACGGTGGAGCGTGGATTACGGGTATTTACTTTCTGTTCGATGGCGATTGCCGGGGGAATGCCTTTTATATAGTCGCACTCCGGTTTGCTCATTCTTCCCAGGAACTGCCGGGCGTACGAGGATAGACTTTCTACGTATCTCCGTTGTCCTTCCGCATATAGTGTATCGAACGTCAGGGAAGATTTTCCGCTTCCTGACAGTCCGGTAATTACCACTAATTTGTTTCTGGGAATCTCAACGTCAATATTTTTCAGATTGTTTATCCGGGCACCTTTGATATATATCGTTTTGTTGTCAGACATAGTTAGTTATCCAGTTTTCAAATAGTCTGCAAAAGTAACAAAAAGAACTGACAATTCCTTATGCGTGAGTAGCTAAGAAGCCTCTTCCCTGCAAGCATGTAAAATCTCTTATTACATAAATTGATTAATCCTGTTTAAGTTCATTAACATCCCCTTGGGTTTTCCTTCCTTCATCTTTTGTAATAATTGTTTGTCGTTCGGTAAATAATAATTTAACAAACAATAAATAATATGTTTTCGCAGGTTAAATTATTAGCTGTCGTGCGAAAAAAGAAAAATATATATTAAAAAAATGAAATTTTGCTGTATTTTATTTATGGAATTGCTCAGTAATTTTGACAAGGTTAATAAATTGATTTTTAGTTATTTGAAGGTTGTTTTTGCTGCTTTTTAAAGGAAAAAGGAAAATTGTATGGAATAGGTGGAAATAGCGGTCTAAGTGCTTGAAATCCTGATGTGGACAGGGTTGTAAAGAGTACAGCAACAGCTTTTGGTAAGTTCCTGTGTTTTTTTGGAGTAGTTTTAGTGTTGTATATACAAGAATAGTTTTTTATTATATTTGCAGTAGTTAAACGTAAATTATAAAAAATCACTTGGGAAAGATCCTTAAATATTATCATCTTTTATCAGTTATTTTGATCGTGCTGATAACCTCCTGTTCCACTCATAAGGATTTGGTGATGGAGGATCATCCCGTTAACCCTAAACGCGAATTCAGGGGAGCCTGGATTCAGACTGCTTTTCAAGAAGAATATAAAAATATGTCGGTAAAAGAGCTAAAAGCCGACTTAATCCGTAAGCTCGATTATCTACAAACGTGTGGAATAAACGCTATTATCTTCCAGGTGCGTCCGGAGGCGGATGCATTTTATCGGTCAGACCTGGAACCCTGGAGCCGTTTCTATACCGGCCGGCAGGGGAAGGCGCCGGAAGATGATTTTGATGTGATGGAGTTCCTGGTTGCAGCATGCCACGAGCGGAATATGGAATTTCATGCCTGGCTTAATCCTTACCGTGCCAGTACTTCCGGTAGTACGATCTTTGCCGATTCGCATATTTACCACAAAAACCCTGATTGGTTTGTTATATATAATAAGCAGGTATTATTCGACCCCGGCTTACCGGAAAGCCGTCAGTTTATCTGCCGGGTGGTACGCGATATCGTAAGGCGTTACGATATAGATGCTATCCATATGGATGATTATTTCTATCCGTACCCGGTGGCAGGGGTACCTTTTCCGGACGATTATAGTTTTAAGAAGTATGGCCTAAGCCGTGGATATACCGAAGCACAGCGTGGCGACTGGTGCCGGGAGAATGTGAATACGTTGATAAGTGAACTGAAAAGGACTATTTTGCTGGCTAAGCCCTGGGTGCGTTTTGGGATCAGTCCGTTTGGTATTTACCGGAATAAGAAGAGTACTCCCGATGGTTCGGGCAGTAATACCAACGGACTACAGAACTATGATGACCTGTATGCCGATGTAACCCATTGGGTGAAGCAGGGATGGATCGATTACAATATCCCACAGATCTATTGGGAGATCGGTCATACGGCAGCAGATTATACAACACTTATTCAATGGTGGGATCAACATACGTATGGAGGGCATATGTATATAGGACAGGATGTGACACGAACAATGAAAGCGGGTCAATTGGCAGAGAAGATGTGGTATGAAAGAAACTTACCGCATGTAATGGGAAACTGTTTCTGGCCTGCGAACGAGATATTATGGAATAATGGAGGAATTGCTGATAGCCTGAAAAGAAATTATCACCGCTATCCGGCTTTAATACCAGCCTACACCCATATGCACGACCGTGCCCCTGCTGAAGTAAATGGATTGACAACGGAATGGACCGCCGATGGATATATCCTGCATTGGAAAGCCCGACAAAGCACTATCAACCCGGAGCTGGCTTCTTATTTTGTAATTTACTGTTTTGATGCTAACGAACCAATTGACCTGACTAATACCCGAAAAATTGTTGCAATAACCCGTGAAACTCAGTATGTACTACCGTATGAGAAGGGAAAACGCAAATACCGCTATGTGGTAACTGCTGTAGACCGTTTTCATAACGAAAACAAAGGAAAGATTAAAAAAGTAAAACTGTAGTAATATGTTTTATACTGATCTGAGTTATAGTAAGTACATGGATTGCGCGTCTTGCCCATTGTATCAGAAGAATATTTTCAAATACCGGCAGTATCAGAAGGGTATGGTCATTGCCGGGGAGCGAAGTATTCAGAATACCATTTTCTTCCTTATGCGGGGAGAGGTGATGGTCAATAGCAATGAGTATCCGGGAACTGTCTTTCGTGCCGGACAGTTTATCCTGCAACCGATGGGTACCAAAGCCGACTACCATGTACTGGACACGATGGAATGTGTTTTATTTATGTTTGAGCGCCCTCAGAAAGTTTGTGACGAAAGGTATGATAAAAAAGTGGCCCTGGCAGAAGGAGGCCAGCATCTTTCATTTCCGCATCCCAAGATCATGGACATGTGTCCTTCGTTACTTATCTTTATGAATGGACTAAAGGGATACCTGATGGACGACCTCCTGTGCTCGGGTTTCCTTAAAGCTAAACAAACGGAGTTAGTTTACCTGTTGAATTGTTATTATACGTTGAAAGATCTGGCTGCGTTTTACTCTCCTCTTTTCCGTATCAATAAGAGCTTCGAGTATTTTGTCTTACAAAATTATAAGAAGGTAAAAGACGTGGAAGCATTTGCCAGGCTGGGAGGATATAGTACACCTACCTTCCGCCGTATTTTCAAAGATACTTTTGGTGAACCTGTTTACCAATGGTTGTTGAAAAAGAAATGTGAAGACATACAGAATGATCTGTTGAACTCATCCTTTAGTATCTCTTCTATTTCTGAGAAGTATGGTTTTGAATCTTTATCCAACTTTTCCCATTTCTGCCGGACTAATTTTGGGAAATCACCCCGAACGTTACGTTCGGAAAGAAAGAGTATGCAGGGGGAATGAGTATTTGCTGAGTTTTTTATTCTAAACCGGGAAAGTATTGGGCGTTATCCCAAAACTATATTTTCCGGAAAAGTAAATAAATGAAGTGTTCCCGAACTTGATCCGGGATCGCAAAAGAACAGACGGATATCTATCTTTATTGTAACTTATACCGTCTGTTCCTGTGCGGTCCCCGCCTTCGCGGGGAACTAAGCAAGACTTTTTGAGACAGTGCTTTGAATGAATTTTTCCCGTGCCGGTAATACTTGTATGGTAAAGATTATAGGACTTCTGGATTATCTCTATTTTATTAATAAATGATAAATACTTCCCTGAATCGTTTCAGGTCACCTTTAGGATGATACGCCTCTGCATACATAATATATATCCCTTGTGGTAAACGTCTTCCCTGCCTGTTGGTACCGTCCCAATAAAAGGCGCCTTCGGTTCCTGCCGTCTGGTTATTGACCGGTTGTTCGACCTGCCGCCCCTGGATATCGAAAATAAAGATTCTTACGGAATAATCGGGTTGTTCGAAGAAGTACCGGATGGTATACTCTCCGGTCTGCTCTGAATAGACAGGCGATTCAATACCAGTAGTGATCTCATCGTCGCTATGATCCGGGAAGGTTTGTGAATTGGGTAAGCCGGGTGTACCATAGCCGGCTGTTGCCGAGGCAGAGGCCCAGTTTGTTTCATCCTGTGTGGGTAGGTTGGGATCGATGCGCTCAAGCGCAACTCCTTTTTATTTTTGATGGCCGGTGAGTACCATTTGGATGAGTAATTCACTTCGTCTATGATTAATTCGGTATCGGTACGGAATAGCACTAACGTGGAGGAGGTATTTGCCAGTATAGGCATTTTTAATTGATGTAAGACCTCTTCGTTCGTTTCATAGAAAGCTGTAACTCCTTCAATATCTTTACTTATTACAATGTATTCTTCAGGTTGTATGGCCTGGGTGATACTGCTTAATGAATAATTGGTGCTAAGCGTTCCATCGCTTTTTCGGGTTGCAATGGCCAGGTTAGCAAAGGAAAGCGTTCTGTCGGAGCGGTTGTATAGCTCTATGTATTCGCTTCCCTCCGGGAAAGGTTCCGGTAAAAGTTCATTGAATATAATCTCTCCCGGCTGGATATCCCTGGAGTAGGGGAGGGTAGGTTGTCCGGTTTCCTCTTCCTCGTCCGGGTTAACAGATGAGTTTTTATAGCCGGGCGTACCTCCTTGCGGGTCGGTAGAAAGATACCATTCGTTATCCGCATTCCGTTCCCACGAGCGGGCGGCAGTGGCTTTAGCGTATATTACTTCGTGGATTATCGTATCATCCTTATTGGTTAACAGGATATCTTTCCCGTCATTAGCCAGATTAGCCGGGAATTTAGTGAGTTCTACTGCCAGTCCTTCCGGTGCAGTGTAGATATCTCGCCCTTCCCGGTAAAGAACCAGATAGCCATTTGCAGGAATATAAATACCATCCAGCGGAACCGGTTTACTATTGTAAACAAAATTCCAGCCATCCAGTGAAACCTGTTGGTCAAGGGTATTATATAATTCTACATATTCGGTTTCAGGAAGTAACTCCAGGCCTTTGGGGTTGGCCATAATCTCGTTTATAAGTACAGCGCCGGGAGGAATGTTTCCGGCAGGCTTTTCGTTTTCATCCGGTTCTTTGTTTTCAGCTTCCAGGCTAATTTCGAATATTTCTTCTGGGAGTTTCTCCCCGGAGCGCAGATCTTGTATTCCTTCTATCTTTATTATATAGGTTCGGTTATCCTGTATTTCCGCAGGAAAAGTAGCAACCATTTCCCTGTTGTCGCTTCCATATATAATTTTTGAAGCATCCCCTATATCCGTAATATGGATGTTGGCTTGGTCTATATTAATAGAAGAGGTGTATTGAAAAAGAAGGTTGGTAGCAGATGGATAGAAAATATCAATTAATTCAGGAAGTTCTTCGGCTGGCAGAGGAGAAGGAAGTTCCGGCTCATTGATACCCGGTAATACATCCGGGAAAGGAGTAATATAAGGTTCTACCCGGATATTGTCGAGATAAAAGGTGCTGATACGGCTTTTGATATATTGGCAGCCAATATTCAGAAATCCTCCCGGCCGGTCATTGGCCAGGTTAATGGTGTAACTTCCTTCCAAAGTAAACGCCTCTTCTCCGGCTTTGCAGGTATAAAGTGTCCAGGTTTGTTGATTTTCCAGTGTGACCCGTATTCTTACATACTCATACGGTTCTTCTAATAGGTCTGCTCGTTCGGCAATACAGCGAACGGACGTATGGGAACGGTTACAGTACAGGGATATTTGCCGGTTATTGGTTCCCACCTGTACATAGAATAAGGGATCCGATGAGGATTGTCCGGTTGCATACAGGTTGAGACGGACATAATTGGAGTTGGTCGTATGAAAGTCGGTTTTAATATCCATCTCCCATGTCATATCTTTTCCGTAAGTGATGGGATGGTAAATAGAAACAGTTCCGGCCTCATTTTCCGGCGAAGTAAATTCCAGTATCCCTTCGGGAGATAATGTAAAAAGATCTGTATCTCCCTGCCAGAGGCTTTCCGGGTCATTGAAAGAGTCTTCCAATTGGGCAAATGAATGAAATGATAGCAATAGTGCACAGACTAGTAGAAAATGTTTCATAGTTATCAGGTTTTATAGTTAAAATGTCTATCTTTGTAGGCTCATAACTACCTGCATGTGGCTTTGGTCAGTAATGTAGCAAAGTTAAATAAATTTTTTATTATACAATTTAATTAGTGCTCAAAATGAAAGTAGCAATTGTTGGAGTAAGTGGAGCAGTAGGACAGGAGTTCCTGCGCGTGCTCGACGAGAGAAACTTCCCTATCGATGAGCTTGTGCTTTTTGGCTCATCACGCAGTGCCGGACGTGTTTATACCTTCCGTGGTAAACAGTATACCGTAAAGGAGCTTAAGCATAACGACGACTTTAAGGGAATCGATGTTGCTTTTGTTTCGGCCGGAGGGGGTACGTCTGTTGAATTTGCAGAAACTATCACAAAGCATGGAGCGGTTATGATCGATAACTCCAGTGCTTTCCGTATGGACAATGATGTACCGTTGGTAGTGCCTGAAGTGAATCCGGAAGATGCTTTGGATCGTCCCCGTGGCATTATTGCCAATCCGAACTGTACAACTATCCAGATGGTAGTTGCCCTGAAAGCGATCGAAAACCTGTCGCATATCAAACGTGTACATGTTTCTACTTACCAGGCTGCCAGTGGTGCAGGTGCATCGGCTATGGCTGAACTGGAAAAACAATATGAAGAGCTGTTGAAAGGGGATAAACCTACCATCGAGAAGTTTGCTTACCAGTTGGCTTACAACCTGATCCCACAGGTAGATGTATTTACCGATAACGGCTATACCAAGGAAGAGATAAAGATGTATAATGAAACACATAAAATTATGCATTCTGATATCGAAGTAAGTGCTACCTGTGTACGTGTACCGGTTATGCGTGCCCACAGCGAAGCTACCTGGGTGGAAACAGAACGTCCTGTCAGTGTGGAAGAGGCTCGTAAAGCATTTGCTGAAGCTGAAGGAATTATCCTGCAGGACGACACGGCATCTAAAGATTATCCGATGCCCTTGTTTATTGCCGGTAAAGATCCTGTATATGTAGGCCGTATCCGCAAAGACCTGGCTAATCTGAATGGTTTGACATTCTGGACCGTAAGCGACCAGATCAAAAAAGGAGCTGCTTTAAATGCTGTACAGATTGCAGAATATTTGTTGAAGGTTAAGAATATTGGTTAAGCCTGTAAAATATACATAAGTGAAAGGAGTTGGCCGGTCGGTCAGCTCCTTTTCTTTTTTACAACTTAGAAGAATGAGAGGAACACAGAGACACGGGGACACAGAGGATTTATTTTCAAAGAATTAAAAAACTCCGTGTCTCTGTGTCTCCGTGTTGAATAGTATGTTTTGTAACAGCCCTTCGAGTAGATGAATAGCTAATAGGATTACTACTTAAAACAGATACGAGAACAGCAGCAGGACCCGGTGATTGGTCACTGCTTCCGTATTTTTTACTTTTCCGTCTTTTGGATTAATATCCCCATACCAGGCAGTAGCCGGATTATATTCCAATCCAAATTTCCAGTGAGGCAGGTTATAAGAGAAATGAATCATCATACTCAATAACTGGTCAATATCCAGGCCGCTACCATATAACTGGCTGGTATTTACCAGCTCTTTACCTGTACCCAGGTTTTTGGAATATCCTACAAATAATCCGCCACGCCATTTAGTGCCATATACGATGTTAGCCCAGGAAGTCGATTGGCGGAAAGAGGTATATTTCTGCTCGCCGGTAATAGGATCGATTGCAGAAACCCCAAAACCTCCGTTCATCGCAGTATGCCCCAGGTTGGAGGCAATAAGAGTTTTTGCTGCTACTGATAAAGGACCCGATACATATTTCATTTGTGCCACATAGGAAACAGTCGTTAGCCGTTCACTTACCTTGTAGGTGGTATTCACTCCTTCGGAAGAAGTAACTGTAGACTCCTGGCGGGGTTTAACCGACAACAGTTCTACGCCTGCCCCGGCAAGGAATCCATTTTTGGTATAATCGATACCTGCAAATAATTCAGGTAATACACCATTTTTCAGGTACTCCTCACTTTTTCCCTGCGGGCCGGTAGTAAGATGCATCAACTGGTAAACAGCCGACCCGGTAAATTTAATATTTTCTGTTTTATACTGGTAGCGGAATTGCGGACTACGGTTGAAGGGTTGAAAAGGGCTACCGGTATTCAGGTTAAGGATCTCAGGCGAAACATCTCCGAATAAAGGATGCCAGGTCTGGCCGAGTAATACGGAAGAACCATTTTCCCACGCCAGGTTAACGTAGGCCTGGCGGACACGGAACAGGTAAGTAGCCGGCGCATATCCCCCAAAGTCGGCTTCCACCTTAGCCGAAGAGCGGGCTGTCCCTATATTCGGGCCGGTGATATCCATTCCTAACCGGGTAGTAAATGTATAAAAGCTACTGTTTGAGTTGGCATTCAGGTCTTTTCCGTTTGGATCGAGGTCTTTCCGTAAAGGATAAAGATAAAAAACGCCATCTACTGATTCTGCATTGTCGCGTGTATTATAATAAAGGTCACCCCGTACAAAACCATAAAATTTGTAACTGAAATTTTCCCTTTGCGCAGTAACCGGAAGGAAGGGAAATACACAAAATAGTAGCAGTAGCCAGGCTGTTTGTTTCATATTGTTACGTTTATTATCCTGTATGTTAGAGATTTGCCGGCAAAGGTATATATTTTTTATTTATTGCATTTGATTAACAAAATATTATTTGTTTCTTTGTCTTGAGTTACAACCTCTTTCGTCCTTAATTCGAGCATGTAAAACACAATTATAAATAAGTTATGAAAACCAAGAAATTTCTATTACAAGAACAGGATATTCCTACAGCATGGTATAACATCGTTGCCGATATGAAGAATAAGCCTCTTCCCCCCCCATTCATCCGGCTACCAAACAACCTATTACCGCCGAAGATTTTTATCCTTTATTTGCAGAAGAGTTGGCTCAACAGGAAATGAACCAGAAAGACCAGTGGATTGAAATACCTGAAGAGGTGCGCGACCTGTATAAAATATGGCGGCCTACCCCATTGGTCAGGGCATATGGACTGGAAAAAGCACTGGATACACCTGCCCATATCTATTTTAAGAATGAGAGTGTAAGCCCGGTCGGATCACACAAACTGAATTCAGCTATCGCGCAGGCTTACTATTGTAAAAAAGAGGGACTCACCAATATAACTACCGAAACAGGTGCCGGCCAGTGGGGAGCAGCTTTGTCGTATGCAGCTAAAGCATTCGGCCTGAACCTGGCTGTGTATATGGTTAAGATCAGTTACCATCAGAAACCTTACCGCCGTTCCATTATGGAAACCTTCGGTGCCGAAGTGATCGCTTCTCCCAGTATGAGTACAAAAGCGGGTCGTAAGATCATTACTGCCAACCCAAATTACCAGGGTAGTTTGGGTACTGCTATCTCTGAGGCGGTAGAACTGGCATTGGAAACTCCGAACTGTAAATATACATTAGGTAGCGTATTGAACCATGTGATGCTGCATCAGACTGTAATTGGTTTGGAAGCCGAGAAACAGATGGAAATGGCTGGTGAATATCCGGATGTAGTGATCGGATGCTTCGGTGGTGGATCTAACTTCTCAGGTATCACTTCCCCCTTCCTGCGGCATAAACTGGTAACGGGTAAAGATATCCGGGTAATAGCAGCCGAACCGGCTTCATGTCCTAAATTAACCCGTGGACAATTCCAGTATGATTTCGGCGATGAAATTGGTTATACTCCATTAATCCCTATGTTTACACTGGGCCACAGTTTTGCTCCGGCCAATATCCATGTCGGCGGTTTGCGTTACCACGGTGCCGGATCCATAGTAAGCCAGTTAAGAAGAGATAATTTCATAGAAGCGGTTGACATTAAGCAGTTGGATACATTTAAGGCTGCTCTTCTTTTTGCACAATCGGAAGGTATTATCCCGGCTCCCGAATCCTCCCATGCCATTACCGCTGCGATCCGTGAGGCCGAGATTGCAAAAGAAGAAGGAAAAGCAAAAACTATTCTGTTTAATCTTTCCGGCCATGGCCTGATCGATATGACTGCTTATGACCAGTATATCTCCGGAGATTTGTCTAATTATGATTTAACAGATGAAGAGTTAAATAAAACATTAGGACAGTTGGAACAGATCATTAAATAAACCAGCCATATAAAAATGAAAGCGGCGCATTCCTGCAAAGGATGCGCCGCTTTGGTTTTGTGTTATCAGAGAAGTTATGAATGTGTTATGAAAAAATTTCTTCGTAGCTATCTTCGGGAAGAACCATCTCCTGTATATTCAATACATAATCCTTTTTCTTAGCATCCCACATAGCATATATAGAGTGGATCTCATCGTTTGTACTATCATATTGATAGGTGATCAGATAATAAGGAACCCAGTCCTCACTTCTTTTATCCCAGCGATAAGCTTTTTTTTCTGCAACTTTTCCCGCTTGATTATAGGTAAATTCATATTTCACCTGTTTAGATAAAAGCCCGTCTTCCTGAAGAAAAACAACCTTAGAGGTTATTTTGCCGTTCTCTTCTTTGGTGTCATACAAATAGTTCTTTGGGGGAGCTGCATGGGCAGATAAACAAAAAGTCACTAAAAAAGCGAAAACCATTAATTTGCTTAAAATTATTGATGCTCTCATAGAATTGTAATTTAATAAGGTTGTAACAATGTGTAATGTAAATAAAACTTTTGTTCCCGACAAAAACAAGTTTTTGATATTAAATTGATAGGTGTTTTTGCGTTTTTGATGTTATTTAACGAATGGGGACCGGGCTTCATTTGACGGTTCTATAACGAATTGTAATAAAAAAGATGATGAACGTGTCTTTTGCACCATTTCATCATCTTTTTCCATCTGGAAATAGGTTTTTGAGCCTGTTTACTTATAATTTATAACCGGGTATTACAGCGGTTGAATTTCGAAAGGGAGGATCGTCTGGATACCTGTTTTTTTACGTACCTGGTACATGCTTCTCAGCAGGTCATATTCCTCGCCAACGAATTTTTTTGCTATCCTGGCTTGCACCTCGTTAAAGGTATTTTCAAAAAGCTCTGAAAAGAAATCTTTTTGAGTCGATACCTCTTTAATGGCGTAGGTATGCAATCCAGCCAGTTCCGCAGCTTCGGCGATAGCCATGTCCATTCCGCCTAATTTATCCACTAATCCATGTGCCAGGGCTTGTTCACCAGTCCATACACGTCCCTGCCCAATCGTATCTATACGGCTTTTTTCCATGCCACGCCCTTCGGCACAACGGGATAAGAAGGTGTCGTATGTCCTGTCGACACTGGCCTGTATCAACGCCTTTTCATCCTCACGCATGGGGCGGCTTATATCTCCCAGGTCGGCATACGTGTTGGTTTTTACCATATCCGTACTGAGTCCGACTTTATCGAACAAGCCTGTAACGTTGGGAATGATTCCATATACTCCTATAGAGCCGGTCAGAGTAGTTGGTTCGGCAACGATCCGGTTGGCTGCACACGCTATATAATATCCGCCTGAAGCCGCATAATCGCCCATCGATACTACGATCGGTTTTACCTTTCTAAGCTCTGCCACCTCTTTCCATATCTGGTCGGAAATGTAAGCACTCCCACCGGGTGAGTTCACCCTGAAAACTACAGCTTTTGTTTTCTCATCCTCTTTTAATTTGACCAGTTCGGCTGCCACCTTTTCGGAGATCACCTTTTCATCTAATCCCCAGGCTGAACTGTTTTTAGCTTCGGTAATTACTCCTTCTGCATACAGGACGGCAATCTGGTCGCCCCGCTGTTTCCCTTGGGGCATGTGGATCATCTTATCTACGGTAGCTACTTTCAATTTTTCTTTCTTGCCTGTCCCGGTTAATTGCTTTAATGTTTCCTCTACTTCAGGAAGGTAACGAAGTCCATCTACTAACCGGTAGTTAACAGCCTCCGATGCATCTGCAAATGCTTTCCCTTCATTTATAAATTGATCTAAGGATTCGGCAGATACACCCCGGTCCTGCCGGATCGCTGTAGTAATATTTCCCCATATGTTGTTGATGAAAGAAGAGATCTGCTTGCGGTTGGCATCACTGTACTTTTTCAAGTAAAAAGGTTCTACTGCTCCTTTATAAGTACCGGCTTTAAAAATATAAAACTCAACCCCTACCTTTTCTGCAAGCCCGGGATAAAATACTCCCTGCGAAGCCATCCCCATTAATAACAGGTTACCCTGCGGATTCAGGAATACCGAGTCTGCTACACTACATACATAATAAGCACCTTGTGTATAGCTATCTCCGTAGGCCAGGATAAACTTATTACTCGCTTTAAATTCTTGCAGGGCACGGCGTATGGCCTCTAAACTGGCAGGCACTGCCGACAAATTACCGGCCTGCAGGTAAATTCCTTTGATATTGTTATTATCACGGGCCAGTCTGATCGCTTTTACTACATCCGTAAGTGCCAGTTGCTCTTCACGTTCTCCCAGTAAAGCGGCTAACGGATGTTGCTCAACCCGGTCGGAAACGCTTCCTTTCAGCGATATTTTTAAGATACTGTTATTCTCCGGGAGGTAAGCAGGTTCTTTTCCCAGACTGGTTGTTAAACCAACCAGAAAAAAGATAAAACCCAATATAAGTATACCTGATGCAATCAGTACGCCCAGTACAGATGCAAAAACAGTTTTAAAAAATTGTTTCATATATTATGTTGTTCTGCGGGAAGAATTATACTCTTCCCAGATACTCGTCTACTGTATAATTAAGGAAACGGTTAAAAGGTTGTAGCTTTTTGTAACACTTTACACTTTCTTCCAGCCAGTTATCGCTTGTAAAGAAACTCTCCGGCTGGTAAGATACAACGCAGAAATCCTTATGGCGTAAGATTTCCTCGTGTTCGTAATCCGTAGGATAGCCTGCCGGCATTCTTTTGAGGCTCTCGCCTTCCAACCCCGGAAAAATCGTTTTGAAAGAGGGCTCTTCCATAATTCCGAGGAACTCATCCATATTATCGTATATATCTTTCCGTAACATTTTTAATAAGGGAGGCGGAGGGCACCATACCCCACCCGAAAGGAAGCATCCGTCCGGCTGGATATGCAGATAGTAACCGGCCCGCTCGCTTGAACGGCGCCCACCCTGTACGATATAGGCGGCAAAATGGTTTTTGTAAGGTGTTTTATCCGGCGAGAAACGGATATCCCGGTAGATACGGTAAATACAATCTTTGGCCTCTACACCGGTAATTTCCGGGTCAAACAGGGCGATCTGTTCTATTAATTGCTGTATCTCTTCAATAAACCCTTTTCTAAGTAGGTCAAAACGCGGTTTATTCTCCTGAAACCACTCCCTGTTATTGTTTTGCTGTAGCTCTTTGAGAAAAGCTAATATCTGTTCATTCATATATTTATGGAAATTATTTGTATCTACAAACTTAGATAAAAAATCAGAAACTATACCCTAAATTGAGGTAGAATTGCAGGTTGTTGGTTCTGTCTGATAATCCGAAATTCAGGTTGATAGGACCTGCTATGCTATTGTAAGCATACCCGATACTTCCTCCCCGGATATAATCTCCCTGCAGGAAGGTGAGCAGGTCGTCGTGATGCAAGCCGCAATTA
This sequence comes from Tannerellaceae bacterium, assembly GCA_021204405.1. GTDB lineage: Bacteria > Bacteroidota > Bacteroidia > Bacteroidales > Tannerellaceae > JAJPZJ01. The sequence continues at coordinate 32,791 of JAJPZJ010000048.1, forward strand.
CCTATCAGGGAGATGTAATGGTTTTGCCAAAGGCGCTGGCGTATTTCCAGCCTGACTATCCCTAAGGTATTATTTAATATTTCGATATGGTTGATACCGGCAAAAGGCAGTTGCTGGGGGAGATATCTTCCAGTATGTTCGCCGCCGATGGTATTCAGGAAGGGATAAGCCAGATTACCCCCGATCAGTACCCGTCCATATACCGATGGAATCAGTGCCAGCCTGGAGCTTAAAGGAAGTACGGATAGAAAGTTGAGCCCTACCGCAGAAAAGGGAGCTGCCCCATCGTAACCTACAAAATTATCTGTATAGAAGGAATAATCAGCTTTCAGGGAAACACCTTTATTGGGGAAGTAGCGCCTGTCCAGTGTTTCCAGATGGGCCACTGCAAAATAGCTGATAAATCCATCCGGTTTTACATTATATATATCTTTATATATAAAGATATATATATCTTTCTCCCCTCCGTATAGAAAAGAGTTATAATTGAAGTATTCATACCGTAACCCAAGTTGTAATTTGAAATTAAGCCAGTTCATATCCGCATAACTGAATTCGGCCAGTTGATGGTGATAGGAGGTATTAAATACCTTCTTTCCTTTTTCGTATATATTAAGATCGTTGTAGGTGTATTTATAGGCCAGGTTGAAGTTACGTAAAGGGCTACGCTCAATTCCATAATCCAGCCGGGCATAGGTTGTTTTCCCGATCCGTCCTGTTACGGCTACTTTTGAGCGATAACGCGCCCGGTAATTGAATGTTCCGTTCAGCAGGATACCTACTACCTCTTCCGAGTCGAAACGTAAACCCAGGTTAAGAGCACTGGTTGATTTCTCTTCCAATGTTAATACCAGGTCATTTTGTTTAGTAAGTTTGTAACTGACATTGGAATAAAAGTTTGTACCGTTAACGATCGACATGACTTGCTGTAACTCTTCCCGGGTCAGGTAACGGTTCTCTTTTACTTTGATCAGCCTTTTCAGCCAGGGTTCATCGCGGGCATCGATTCCTTCGAAAAAGATATTGGCGATAAATATACTGTCGTTGCCGGGTCTGGGTCTACCGGCTACCGGAAGTTCTGCTGCCGGAGAAATCCCTATTTGTTGTTTTAATTCAATCAGTTCATCCCAAAGTTGTCGTGTCGCTGTCTCGCCACGCCGGGTAAGTGTATCAAGGGCTGCCGGAGTGAAGCTGGCTGCATGGTAAGGATGCATATCGGGACGGATCAGCAGGTCGGTAGCTTCCCGGTTCCGCATGTATTTCTCATATCCGTGCAGGGCTACGATCTGGCCTACTACATCACCGGGTGAGTTCAATCCTTCCAGTACTTTCAGGTCGCTGGTTCCCAGGTCAACCCCGATAATAATATCTGCTCCCATCTCCTGGGCTATGTCGACGGGGAAGTTATTATTCAACCCTCCATCTATTAATACCATACTGTCTAAACGCACCGGAGTAAATACGGCAGGGATAGCCATGCTGGCCCGCATGGCAACCGGCAGGCTACCCTGGCGGAATACATAATCCTGTCCGGATACCACATCTACTGCTACGGCGGCAAAAGGCTTATGAAATGAGTTGAAATCTACCGAATCGTGGTAGCCGGTGGTTAGGTTGGCAAACAGGTTTTGGAGGTTCTGTCCTTTTATAACTCCTCCCTGCAACCGGTCTTTTTTGTTTTTACCAACCGGAAGGGAAAGGATATAACGTTCGGAATTTTCTTTTTCAGGGAATGTCTGGCTACTGCGTTTGATCCGGTCGCTTAACAACATTGTCCAGTCCTGCCGGCTTACCATACTATCAATTTCGGCAGGAGAGTAGCCGATGGCATACAATCCCCCTACGATAGCTCCCATACTGGTACCTACTACATAATCAACAGGGATGCCAGCCTCTTCCAGTACTTTGAGTACGCCTATATGCAAAACACCTTTGGCTCTACCTCCGCCCAATACAACTGCTACTTTCTTACGTTCGGCCTCCGCAGGAGAGATTATAAACAGGAATAGGAGTAAAAAGCAAATAGCATTTTTCATTGATCCCGGATTTGCTACAAAAGTAGTGGCTTTCTATGAGAGTAGCAACAGCACAGGTTTGCCGGATTTCTCTAAAGTTGGTTTGGAATACTAGTAAAGCTCCATGGCAGTACATATAATTTGTTTTTCAGTTACCATCTTACGTTTGTGCCAATGCGCTGGCACTGCAGTGTCGCGCTATTGGCACTGGAATGCCATGCTGTTGGCACCAGCGTATCTGAAGTGTGGCACAGGTGTGTATTAAGGTAGGCAAAAATACTTACCAGTCATATGTTTCTATATAAGCATCAAATTCTGCGGGATGAACTACTCCATAGCTTTTGAGTATATATAAAACCCTTTGTTGATATAAAACCCTTTGTTGTTCTTCAGTATAAAACCCTTTGTTGTTCTTCAGGAGACAACAGGCGTTCACCTTTACGGACGCGGAAGTAAGTTCTCCGGCCAAAAAGATTTAACAGGCCGGAGGATATGGCTCGCATCTGTTTATAAGGCAGGCTTTCTAACATATCAATAAACCCTTTGGTAAAATATACCTTATTCGCAGGCCGGTAATAGGGGCAACTCCCTTCCTGTGAGGCCAGGTATTTAGGGTTAACAATAGTAAACTGTTGAACATCTGCCGGTACAGTTCGTTCTATAAGTTGTCTTAAACAGGTAGATGCTTGGATACATTCGCGGTTCATACATACCGGGTAACCGAAAGGGGCTTGTGAGAAATCGATTATTGCTTCCATAGTTGTAGTGTTTTTTTGTTGGATAAAATAATGAAAAGCAATTAGATATCTTCTGTTTATAAATTAATATTACCACCATATACATTTCTATTTTTTCTTAAATCCATATGAATTGAATCATCAATAAGTAGCCGGAAGATTTTACAAATATGTAAAGATTTATAAATTAGAAGGCTACCAGTTCCTCGCCTACGTGGCAGGGCTGTTAAGTTCTCTTGCTTTCAGTCCTGCAAGGACGGCCTATCCTAGCCCAGGACACAGTCCTGGGGGGGTAGGAATCAAATGATACCGGAGTGCTGTAGGCACGGCATAGAGTGCTGTAGGCACGGCATAAAAATTCGCATAGGATCAAATTTCTATTATGCCGTCCTTTTAGGACTCAAAAAGCTCCATATCAACTACCCGGCACTACGTACCGGGTTAGGATATACTGTCCTTGCAGGACTGAAAGCAAGAGAATTTAACAGCCTGCGCCTACACGGGGAACTGAGACCGTTTATTTTACTTTTTATAGGATTGGTAAGTATATTATCGTTCATATTTTAAATTTTCCACTTACCCCTGGTGGGATAATTCCTGGTTTTAGATTAATAAAATAAATGATTATCCGCATAATGTCCGTTGATTTATTGAACATCATATG
>JAJPZJ010000142.1 GCA_021204405.1 Tannerellaceae bacterium
TAATTAAAACATTCATATGATGTTCAATAAATCAACGGACATTATGCGGATAATTATTTTATATTATCCGGATCGGAATAATCATATTGGTAAATACCATCATCGGCAATCATCATTAATACATTGTTATAGGGGATTACATCATATCCATCCATACCTGTATAATGTTTTAATAGGTTTGCCATGATCGTTTGCGGATCTTCTACTTTAAATATTTTCAGTCCATCATCACATACAAATAAAGTTCCGTTTTCAATACCGAGTCCTTTGGGATTTGTCATTGTATAGGAAACGAGTTGTTTTGGATTTTCTACATCGCTTACATCAATAACAAATAATTCATCATTATCTTGTCCGCAGGCATTTCCTGAACGGATAGTAACATAGGCCAGATCATCTTCTACCACTACCGGATCGCATCCGTATACATGCGAGATAGAGGAAACAAATTGTGGATTGAGCGGATTCTTAACAGAGTAAATTAACATGCCTGCCGGAGTACCCATAAATAAATACTCTTTATAGGGAAAGATGGTTTCTACTTCCCATACATCCAACAGATTCCGGGTGATATAGGTTGGCTTTTCACCGGATAAGGAAAATATATTTATATAGTCATTGATAATTGTATAGAGATAATCCTGGTAAATGCCGAATCTTGACATAGAACCATTTACTCCACTACTGCCGCTGGGGCCGGGAGAGCTGACCATATCACCACCACCTTTATAAATAACCTCTTCCCGCTGTCTTTTCGCCATACTCCATCCGACAACAACCAGTCCTCGTTCTTCCCCTTCTTTACACAACGTGTAGTCATATTCCAGACTGTTATCCGGTTCCGGATAAGCTCTTTCAAAAACATTTTCTATGCTACCTTTTACTACCGGTTTGCCTGGATCGAGGATATCAAACCATACCAGGCTGGTATATGCATCCGCATATAGTATATTATTTTTGATAGCAATATCCCGGTTGCCAGTTACCTCTATAAAACCTATGTTCCGGGGAGAGGCCGGATTTTGATTATCAATAATATGGATACCCTTATCCGATTCGGATACAAATAAGTATCCTTCGTAAAAACATATCTTTCCCTGCTCCCGGATGGGTTGCTCTGTTGTTCTTATCTGGATGGACCCCAGGAACTCTTCAGCCGACATAAATACAGGCTCATTGGTATAATAAGTTACTATCCGTGTAACTTTATCAGAACATCCTGCCAATAAGATAAGTAGGGATGTTAATAGGTAAACTTTTTTTCATAAGACGATAAATTTTATAGGTTATAAATTTATTTGTAAAATAGTATATTAAAACTGATAGCGCAGACCGGCACCGATACCAATTGTCCACCGTATATCCGTATGCGAACTTATGGGTTGGTTATTATCCATAAAGTAGGAGAAACGTGGCTCTGCATAGAGTTTCCAATGCCTGGAAACGGCATAGGAAACACCCGGTGATACCTGTAATGATCATTGGACTCCCGGTATACCGGATCGTATGGTGGTATGTACAATACCATCGGAAAAATGTTCTTTCTGTCTGAGGGTGGCTCTTACTCCTTTCTCTACCGTAAAGCCTCCTGAAAGATATACTTCCCAACTGTTCTGTTCCCATAAGCCAACTACCAGATTGACAGGGATGCCGATATAATGCAGGTTCAACCGGCTTTCTTTTCTACTACTTCCCCTATACATCAATTCGCTGGATAAGTAAGTATATATCAGTCCGGTTTCAATAGATATCCGGTTGGTAAGTTCTTTTTTTACATTAAAGCCTACTGATATAGGAACGGAATACCGTACGCTTGAATATTCATCAATCGGATGTAATTCGTTTTCAATATCTTTGTAGGCACGTGTCATCAGTATCCCTTCACCTTCTTCGTCCGGGTCTGTACCGGGATCAGGATTTTCAATATTGCCTATATCTCCACCGGGAGAAGTTGCATAATCATTCCCCCCCAAGTCCTTTTAGCTGTAAATTACCACCGGTAGCCAATCCGGTACTGATCTGCCATTTTCTTTTTCTTTTAGTAGCCGGTATATATGGATTATTGTATTCATTAAAAGCATAGAATTCCTGTTCACTTTTCTTTGCTGATGTTGAAATAGCTTCCTCTTCGTTGGCAGAAGCCTCTTCCGTCTGGTCGGTAAATGTACGACTTTCTAACTGGATAGCCTCTGTTGAGCCTGTATCCGGGGTTGACGATGAGGATATTATACCCCTGCTTTGTGCAACCACAGCCCTTGAAGCCGGTTTAGCGGTTATAACAGGCTGTTCCGGAATGTTGGGAGTAACCGGTTGCTGGATTTCTTCTATATATTTCTCAATGGAAAACCCGGTTATTTCTTCTTCGTAGGATACTTCCTTTATGCCTGGTAATAAAACGAACAGGAGAGTGGTGATAGCAGCAGCAATACCTGCACCTACCATCCATAGTTGTTTTCGCCGGGTATGTTTGCGGGAAGCTAACAGGCGTTCCATTGCCTGCCAATCCGTATCTTCAGGAGGTAGCCGGTAATCCTCCAGCTTGTCTTTGAACAGCTGGCTGAAATCGTCTAGTCTATTTCTGTTGTTATCGGTTTCCTGCATGATCACATTTTCAATAAAGATTGAACATTCTTTTGTAACTGTTTCCGGGCCCTGATAAATTGTGTTTTAGAGGTGCTTTCGGAAATCTGTAACATTTCGGCGATTTCTTTGTGGGTAAAACCTTCAATAGCAAAGAGGTTGAAAACGGTACGGTAGCCAGGTGGAAGTTTCGTGATACATCCCATAAGCTCTTCAGCCGACAGGTGGCTGAGGGCCGTTACCTCCGTTTCGTTGGGAAGCTCGTTGTATTCATCTACCGGTATGCTAAGTTTAAGCGCATCTTTTTTTCGTAAAAACTCCAAAGCGGTAGTAACAAATACCCGTTTCATCCATCCTTCAAAAGAACCATTTCCGGCATATTGACTGATATTGGTATAGATTTTGATAAAACCATCATGCATCAGGTCGCGGGCCAGTTCTTTATCATTTACATAGCGCATACAAATAGCAAGCATTACGGGGCGTACGACTCGTATAATTTTTTATGAGCCCACGTCTCAGCACCTTTACATCCGGCGATTAACAGCTGTTCCTCCATAAAGTGTTTTGCTCTCTGACTATAAGATGAAATAAAGGTATGTAAAGTTGCTTACTTATATAAAATATTTTATTAATCAGGTATATTTTACTAATGATTCTTTTCCTGATGGATAAAAACAAAAAAACTGCCGGAGAACCGGCAGCTTTTTTGAAATAAGTTTTATTTCCCTGACATTATAACACCTGGATACCTTCTTCCCGGGCTTGTTCTTCACCGGAAGGAGTTACCAGTTTATATCCTTTTCCGTGGATATTGATGATTTCGATACCCGGATCGTCTTTCAGTAACTTACGGAGTTTGGTAATATACACATCCATGCTACGTGCATTGAAATAATTGTCGTCTACCCAAATTGTTTTTAATGCGTAGTTACGTTCCAGGATCTCGTTGGCATGTGTACAAAGCAGGCTTAACAACTCACATTCTTTAGTGGTCAGTTTAGTAACCTTGTCGCCAATAGACAATGTTTGTTTCTGTGTATCGAACAGGAAGTTGCCTAATTTGTAGAAAGGAATATCCTTCATTTTCTTTCCTTTTACACGACGAAGGATTGCCTCGATACGAAGTAAAAGTTCTTCCATACTGAATGGTTTAGTCAGGTAATCGTCTGCACCGATCTTGAAACCTTCCAGAATGTCCTCCTTCATAGTTTTTGCTGTAAGGAAAATGATAGGAATATCAGGATTGATGGAGCGGATTTCCTGTGCTAGTGTAAAACCATCCTTTTTAGGCATCATTACGTCAAGCACACACAGGTCATATTTTCCTTTAAAAAATCCTTTGTAGCCGGCCTCTCCATCGACAAACAGGTCGGTTACATATCCTTTTGCTTGTAGGTATTCTCTTAACAGCATACCTAAATTCTCATCGTCTTCGCAAAAGAAGATCTTTAATTTTTCTTCCATAATTAACTTTTTATAAGAGGTAAAGTAATAATAAATTTAGTACCAATATTTCCACTGCCACTTTCGGTACGTATCGTACCTTTGTGGTCTTCAACAATTTTACGAACGTAGGCCAGGCCTAAGCCGAAACCTTTTACGTCGTGTATGTTACCGGTAGGAACCCGGAAGAAGCGGTCGAAGACCTTCTTCAGATATTCCTTTTTAATACCGATACCGTTGTCTTCAATGGAGATCATCAGTTTACCATTTTCGTTCCAGGTACGTGCCATCAAGGTAAGCGGTACATCCTGCCGGCGGTATTTCACTGCATTATCCATCAAGTTGAACAGTACGTTCGTAATATGCATTTCGTCGGCATAAATAGTCGAATCAGTTGCCTGCAGATCAATATCTATGCTTCCGTCGTATTTTTCAACCTTTAATGTAAAAGTATTGGCCACGGTGGCTACCAGATCATTTGCATCCATCTCTTTTAATTTAAGAGCTGTTTTCTGGCGTTCAAACAGTGACATCTGTAATACTTTTTCTACCAGGAACCCTAAACGCTTGGTTTCGTCGTTAATCACACCCGAAATGTGTTTAAATACAGCCGGGCTCTTGGTAATATCTGAGTCTTTTAACATCTGTGCAGCCAATGAGATAGTCGATACAGGTGTTTTGAGCTCATGCGTCATATTGTTAATAAAGTCATTTTTCATTTCTGAAAGCTTCTTTTGCCTGAACACTATATATATTGTAAATATAAAAGTGACCAATAGCATCAGTGAGAAGATCACAGAAGGTACAAAAAATGTTACAGAACTTGAAATATAATTACCTTTTGTTGGGAAATAAACCCGTAAATAATTTTGCTTCGAAGGTGGGTCATTCGGGAAAAGAACTTGCGTAATCACGTCAGAAGCAATGGGTTGTTTCTGAATTTCTCCACTTTGGTATACTACATTTCCGTCTTTGTTAATAACAAAAAATACAAAAGGCAAGTTCAAACCGTTGTTAATAAATTCTGATTTTAAGTAATTATTCAACTTTTTAAAATCAATTCTCTCTTCAATCGGTTTGATATTAGCTGTATAAAGTATGTTAAATATAACCTCCTCCAATACGCCACGTTGGTATAAATAACGCCTCTGGATAGTGTTCTGCACCTCTTTGGAAGTGTTGATTATACTGTTAGTAGGTTGTTTGGTATTCAGGGAAGCTAAAGGTTCAATTTTCTGGCTGCTGAAATTCTGGAGTTCAATCTGCTGGATAGCACCTTTGGAATCGGTGTATTGAAGCTGGTATTTCTGGCGGGTAGTAATTTGTCCCAATGTCTCTCCTCCCAGCGTTCCCTGATACACAAAACTATTATTTTCATCCCGGCTCAAATCTTCCTCCAGGTAACGCCGCATTTCATCCAATTCCAGGTTTTTGGATACCTGGCGTAAACTTCGCTTCACGGTTTCATTAAATTGCTCGCTCCGCGTTTTAATTAGAATACTTACATATTTTACCTGCAGGAATAAAAGCCCGGCAAAAGCAAAAGCCATTACAACCGCAAGTAACCATATCGTAGACTTCTTCATCTTTCTATTATCTCATTTTCAGAAAAACAAATTAAGCACATTTATGTTTAATATTTACACAAAAAAGTAAAAATAGAAGACCGGTTGTGTTAATAAATATTTGTTGTGTTAATAAATATTTTTTGTGTTTTGAATTATGGTTCTATCTTATTTAAAATAAGAATATTATGATTTTAACGTTTTGGTACTGTAAATTTGGGTGTTAACGCAGTAATAAAAGAGATCTTTTAAAAGGTTTACCTACTTTGAGATAGGATAGGAGGGTATTTATATTACTTTAGCCAATTCTTCTGAAAGAGAGTTTTGTAATAAAATAGCAGAATGTGTGGGGAAGAAATGAGGCTCCGGTTACCGGATAATGACTTTACGCACTGTATCAGCTATACGGACAATATAATATCCTTTTGAGATGTTAACGGGATATTCTCCCGAGGATTGTTTGAGTGGTATTTCTTTTACTTTGATGCCTACAACACTGTAGATTTCAAGCCGGCTGTTAACAGGAGCATTTTTTACAATAATACGGTTTTCATAGACACTGATCTCTACCGTCTGGGTTGTTTTATCCTGTATATAGGTATTAACAACTTTATCCTGTGCATTAGTTTTGCCCGGGAAAAAGCTGATAGCCGAAATTAATATGGAAGCAATAAGCAATCTCTTCATATAATTATATACCTAACCAGATACAAAGATAGAAATATTTTGTATATGATTTTAAGTTAATGGGATAAATGTTGTAACTTATTACAAAGAGAGTACCATACCCTCCGTGGCGACTATTGTACCAGGATAAATGAGGTTGGCCTCTTTCAATAATTCGTCGGTATAATCATACCGGGCCGAGTAATGGCCGATTACCAATTGTTTTACATGTGCATCGCGGGCAATGGCTGCAGCCTGGGCAGCCGTAGAGTGAAAAGTTTCTTTTGCCCGTTTTAATTCTTTTTCTGTAAATGTGGCTTCATGGTATAACAGGTTTACTCCTTCAATATAGGGAATGATTGCAGGATAATAGGCTGTATCCGAACAATAGGCATATCGTTTTGGTGGTGTTGCCGGACGTATCAGGCGGCTGTTGGCAATTACCTCCCCTTCCGGAGTGATATAATCTTTTCCCTGTTTGATCTCTTTCATCCATCTGACCGGAACTTCATAAAAGTCGGTCATTTCTTTTATGATATGGGGTTCTTTCGGTTTTTCCGCAAACAGGAAGCCACAGGTGGGTATCCTGTGTTTAAGGGGGATACTATATACTGCTACTGAACGATCTTCCATAATTAAGGTATAAGAAGTTGGATCTATAGGATTAAAGCGTACTATATAGGAAAGACCTTTACAGAATACCTTTAATATAGGTAACATATATTCCTCGATTTCTTTGGGGGCATGAATGACCAGATCGCCGTTTCTGCCAAGCATCCCCAGGGTAGATATAAGTCCGGGCAGGCCAAAACAATGGTCGCCATGCAGGTGGGAAATAAATATGTGGGTAAGACGGCTGAATTTGATTCTCATCCTGCGCATCTGTAGCTGGGTTCCTTCGCCGCAATCGATCATATATAGTTTGTCACGTAAATCAACTACCTGTGAAGAAGCCAAATGCCGGGTAGTGGGTAAGGCGGAGCCACACCCTAATATATTAATGTTAAAATCTGCCATAAAAAATAGTGTAAAAATAAAAAGAAGAGCAAATATACGATAAAAGCGCATGGCTTCTGTGAAAAATAACAAAAAAAAGTCCTGGAATTGTTGTGGATATTCAAAGAGATTCTATATATTATTTACTTTCTGTTAAGAAAGTCATTCCAAACAAGTTTAATAAGACTTAAGATAAAATTTCTAAGCTTTAACTAACTTTTTCTTTTTGTTTAAAACGGTTAAATGCAGAAACGGCCAGGCGTGAGCTTTGCCGTTTCCTTTTTTATATACTATACACCGTTAAAAATTCAGGAATTGAATGTGCCCTTTAATCTTTTCGTCGAAAGTTGGATCATCCCCAAAGTTGAATCATTCTAAAAGTTGGATTATCTTAATTGGATCCTTCTGAAGATACCCTGTAAGGATCTGAAAGCACCCTGTAAGGGTTAAAAGCAATAGCCCAGGGTTGAGTGAGCAGAGCGAACGAAT
>JAJPZJ010000060.1 GCA_021204405.1 Tannerellaceae bacterium
GAATATACGTTTCACAACTGTGGAACCTACGTTTCACGATCGTGGAACGTAAAAAAGTTATAAGGAACTGCAAATAAAAGAGCAGATAACTGCAGGAATATATGCCGAATCCCTCAGCTTATTGTTACCTACAAGGTTTTTCCTTATATTTATTAAAAAAATAGCAAACAATTAATAGCTAAAAGACGTTATTAGTTATAGATCAGACACACTCAATAATAAATGAAAACTTGGCTCAAATGGGTAGGGATTATATTGCTGATACCGGTAGCACTGGTATTGCTTGTTTCTGTCCTGTTGTACGTACCTGTTGTCCAAAACTTTGTATTGCGGAAAGCCAGTGGATATGCCAGCACGGCTACCGGATTACAAATTAACTTCGACAGGGTCAGGTTATCATTTCCCCTGGACCTTTCCGTAAGTGGCATCGAAATCATCCAGCCGCCTGCCGACACATTGGTATTGGCTAAAGAACTGAAAATAAATGTAAGCCCGTTACCCCTGATCCGCAAAGAGGTATACATAAGCTGGCTGGAACTTACCGGTACCCGCCTCCGGACGGGTTCGTATATTGAAGGAGTGGAGGTAAACGGAACAGTGGGCCGCCTGGCTTCCCATACCGGGCATATCGGACTGACCGACCAGCATATCTCCCTGGGTGCTATCGGGCTGTCGGACGGGGATATTTCCCTCCTGCTCACGGATACGGCTACCAAAGCAGATACGATTCAAACAGCTACCCAATGGGTGATCGACATTACTAAAATAGATTTGGAAAATCTGGCATTCAAGCTGGATATGCCGGCCGATACCTTAACGGTAAGTACTTATATAGACGAAGCTCATTAAGTACTTATATAGACGAAGCTCATTTATATGATGGGAATGTAGATCTGGCACAGTCGGTTTATACAGCCAAACAATTCACGTTAAAGGCTCCGGAGCTGAATTACAACAAAGGAATTACCCGTGTTGCCCAGGGATTTGATCCTTCCCATCTTGCGATAAAGAATGCAACACTGACAGTGGATTCGATCCGTAACCGGGGTAGTGAGTTATCTCTTTCCATCCATGAGCTGGCATTGACCGAACAGTCGGGAATTGTAATTAATTCCCTGCAAGGAGCGCTCAGTATGGATAGTGCCCATATTGTTGTTCCCCAGTTGCTGCTGAAAATCCCCTCTTCCAGCCTGCGGCTTACGGCCAATGCACCCTGGAGTAGTTTCGACATCTCTCCCACTGGCGACCTACAGGCTCAACTGGCAGGTACAGTAGGAAAGCAGGACCTGCTCCTGTTTACCGGAGAGTTACCGGAAGATTTTCAACGGGCCTATCCCAATGTTCCGCTACGTATATCAGCAGGAATAACGGGAAACCTCAACAACCTGACCATACAACAGGCGATAGGCGACCTGCCGCAACACCTGCATCTCGAATTATCCGGCAGACTCCGGTCGGTTACCGATACGGACCGCCTTTCCGGACAGGTAAAATTTACGGCAGTAGCACAGGATATTGATTTTGTAAAATCGTTACTTCCTCCGCAGCAACGCAACCAGCTCCGTATTCCCCACGGCATACGCCTGAACGGGGAAGGCTCGGTAAGCAGGCAGGAGTATGCGGTCAAAGCATTTATGACCGAATCGCAGGCACGCGTTAACCTGGCCGGTCGGTATAATATCCGTTCGGAATCGTACCAGGCTACTATACGGGTGAACAACCTGCAACCGAATCATTATCTTCCTAACGATTCGTTGTTATGGTTATCAGCTACTATACAAGCCAACGGGCGGGGTACCGACATTTATAGCTCTTCCACCCGTGCCGATGTAAAAGGGGATATAAATTTGTTCCAATATGGTACTCTCGCCATCTCAGATGTAAACTTTACAGGTAATTTACAGGATAATCATTTATTGGTAAACCTGGAGAGTAGGTATCCGTTGGCAGATATGGACCTAACCGTAGACGGTATCCTCCGCCGGGAAGAGGTAGCCGGAAGCATCGCCGCAGATGTGCGTAACCTCGACCTGTATAAGATGTATCTGGTAACCGACTCACTTGCTTTGGCTTTCCAATTATTTGCCGACGGGCAAAGTGACCTGAACCAAACCCATTCGATCGACCTTTCAGCCGGTAACTGGGATGTGATAACTTCACAGGCTATTTACCATCCCAAATTAGTTACGCTCCATGCGCTGACTAATCCGGATACTACCCGGATTTCGCTGCATAGCGGCGACCTGGGAGTAACGGTTTCAGCCGATGCATATGCAGAAGCACTTATCACAGAGCTTTCTATACTGGCGGATACCATAGATTACCAGCTTAAGCATGATACGACCTTACGGATTGCTTCCCTACACCCGTTATTACCGGAAATGGAACTGGAAGTGATAGCCGGTACCGATAATCCGCTGTATAGCTACATGCGCCAGGAAAACAATATCACTTTTGACAGTATCCATGTCGGGGGTAGTACCTCTCCGGCAAAGGGTATCTTACTGGATGCCGAAGTATTCAAACTGCAACGCGATACGACCCGCCTGGATACTATACGGCTGGACGTACACCAGGATTCTGTGGGGTTAACCTACTATGCCGAAGTGGTAAGGAACAAGTTCCGGCGCCAGCAACCCTTCAAAGCGGAAATAAACGGAAAAGTAAGGGATACTTTTGCCGATGCTGAACTACTATACCTGAATGCAAAAAGATACCGGTATGCTGCTTGGGGTAAAAGCCGAATGGTTAACTCAAGGATACCGTTTCTCGCTCTTCCCGGACGACCCGGTGATCGCTTTCTACTCTTTTACGGTAAATAAGGATAATTATGTTATCTACCGGAGTAATACGGATATCGAAGCTGACCTGCGGTTGACAAGCGAACAAGGTGCGTCTTTATGGATCCATTCCCTGCCGGATGGCGGGCCGATGCAGGAACTACATGCGGAGTTAAGCCAGCTTGACCTTGAAGTGGTATCAGACGGGTTCGGAACATTACCCCATATGAAAGGAATCTTGAATGCGGATATCCAATATGCTCCTATCGATAGCTCTTTCCAACTGGTTGCCGATATGTATGTAGATACACTGATCTATGAACGGGATACGGTAGGCGAACTGATGTTAAATGCCACCTATGTACCGTTAGGTAACAGCCAGCAACAGATTGATGTACATTTACTACGGAACCAGCTCGAAGCACTTGCAGCCAACGGGACCATACAGACGGGAGCCGACGGACAGATCGATGGAAATGCGCTGCTTACAAACTTCCCGCTTGAAATAGTTACTCCTTTTATTCCGGATGACCAGGCAAGTTTATACGGGTTTTTACAAGGAGACATCACTGTAGAGGGGTCTACTCAATCTCCTTTGTTAAACGGTTACCTGCAATTTGACAGCGCGCATGTATTTATTACAGCCGTGGGTTATAGCTACGAGCTGGATAGTAAACGGATCGACATTAACCAAGGGATAGTGAACTTTGACCAGTATCGTATTTTCGCCACAGAAAACGACCCCTTTATTATTGATGGAACTATTGATACACGCAACTTTTCACGCATGATAGCCGACCTGCAACTGGATGCCGATAACATTCAGTTACTGGATGCCAAAAAGACCGAGGAGAGTATTATCTATGGTAAAATACTGATAGACCTGCATTCCACTATCAAAGGGCCGGTAAATGCGCTGGCTATGCGGGGTGACCTGAATTTACAAGGAGGTACCAACGCGACATTTGTATTGCATGAGTCCTCTCTTACCGTACAGGACCGGTTAGATGGTTTAGTGGTTTTTACCTCTTTTACCGATATCACGGAATTGCGTAACCGGAAAGAGATGCCGCGCCCACTGGGAGGTATGGATATCTTACTCACTATCCGCATCGATCAGTCGGTACAGCTCAATGCCGATATTGCCCCCGACGGTTCGAATTATGTACAGTTAGAAGGCGGTGGCGATCTTTCTTTCCAATACGACCGGGAGGGAGATATGAACCTGGCCGGAAGATATACGCTTACGGGAGGTACGCTTCGATATACCTTACCGGTAGTACCGCTGAAAGATTTCAGTATACATGAGGGAAGTTATGTACAGTTCGTAGGCGACCCGGCCAACCCGGAAGTCAACCTCACCGCCACCGAACGGATACGGACTTCGGTAACGGATGCGACCAACACCCGGCTGGTTAATTTCGACGTAGGTGTAACCGTAACCGGCGACCTGGATAATATGGCCCTGCGTTTTACACTCGATGCCCCGGAAGATATAGGGGTGCAGACACAAATTGCCGCAATGGATGAAGAAGAGGAAACCAAACAGGCGGTAGGTATGCTGGTTACCGGTAAATATCTGGCCAGCAGTGGCGACGGAGGTATGAACCTCGATATGGGTTCGGCCCCGAACAACTTCCTGCAGGGTGAAATAAACAATATAGCCGGTAACGCCCTGGAATCTATTGATATTACCTTAGGGGTAGATAGTTATGACGAGAATGGCAGTGCAGGTGGCAGCCGGGTAACCGACTATTCATTCAAATTTTCCAAACGTTTCTATGACGACCGGATACAGGTAATAGTGGGCGGCAGGGTTTCTACCGGCGGCGATGTAAACAGCGGCGATGCGCAATCATATATCGATGACGTGTCTGTTGAATATCATCTGGATAAGAATGGAACACGGTATGTGAAAGTATTTCATGATACAAATTATGAAAACCTGTTAGAGGGTGAAGTGGTAGAAACAGGGGTAGGTATTGTATTACGTAAGAAGATGAGATACCTGCGGGAGTTATTCCAGTTTAAGAGAAAGAAAGTGAAACCGGTTGAAGAAGATGATAGTACAGATGAACAACAAACTTAATACCATACCAACACCTATACGTTCCTGTTCTACTCCGTTCAAGATATATATAATCTTATGGATCGGGGTAACGATACTGGCGGCCGGATGTTCCACAACCAAAAATCTGCCGGAGGGTGAGGTATTATATACAGGAATTAAAAAAACAGAGGTGACAGAAGAAGATCATTCCAAAGCCGGCGACGAAGCTTTGCGGGAGGCAGAAGCTTTCCTGCGTTATCCGCCCAACAATGCCTTGCTGGGTAGTTCATCTATCCGTTTCCCGCTACCTATCGGTTTATGGATATATAATGGTTTTGTAAATAAGAAGGGAAAGGTTGGGCAGTGGATATTCAAACGTTTTGCAGCCAAGCCGGTATATATTTCCACCGTTAATCCGGAGCTACGTGCCAAAGTAGCCCACAATGTACTATGGGAGAATGGCTATTTCAATAACTATACCGATTATGAGGTTATTCCCGATCCGAAAAATGAACGGAAAGCCTCTATCAGGTATTATCTGGAAATGAGTAATCCATATCTCTACGATAGTATACAATATGTACACCTGCGCCACCGGATTGATACAATTATAGAGGCAGGTAAAGAGAAACGGCTGATTCATAAGGGTGATAATTTCAATGCTTCCACCCTGGAAGCAGAAAGGAAATGGGTATCTGATACCTTGCGGAATAATGGGTACTATTATTTCCGTCCGGAATTACTGATTTACCATGCCGACACAACCATGGTACCCGGTAAAGTACAGCTCAGGCTAACCCGTCAGGACGGAGTGGCACGTACAGCCCTGCGCCCCTGGTATATCGGCGATGTTTCCATACGGCTGAATGGCTTTTATAATGAACCTGCCACCGATTCGGTACAATACAAAGATATGACTATTTATTATGAAGGGAAATTACGGGTACGTCCCGGTGTACTTTATAACCGGTTAAAATTCCGTCCGGGTGATCTTTATACACAGGACAAGCAGGATAAAACACAGAAAGCCTTCAACCAGCTAGGGATCTTCCGCTTTGCCGATATGGAATTCCATCCCAAAGATACGACCCGGCAGAATAATTTACTGAATCTCCGGATCAATACGATCTACGACCTGCCACTGGATGAAGAGTTTGAGGGGAACGTTACCACTAAAAGTAATAACCAAACGGGGCCGGGAGCGATATTCAGCGTAACCAAACGGAATATATTCCGGGGCGGAGAGACATTTAACGTTCAATTAAAAGGTTCTTATGAATGGCAGACCGGGCGGCGGGTTGGCAGCAATAACTCGTCAGTAAATAGTTATGAAATAGGGGTCAATTCCTCCTTAACTATTCCTAAAATATTATTTCCCGGTTTTATACACCGGGAATATGGCTATCCGTCAAGT
This sequence comes from Tannerellaceae bacterium, assembly GCA_021204405.1. GTDB lineage: Bacteria > Bacteroidota > Bacteroidia > Bacteroidales > Tannerellaceae > JAJPZJ01. Next base: position 6,245 of record JAJPZJ010000060.1, read on the forward strand.
ACTACCTTTAAATTATATGCCGGCCTTTTAAACCGGGCGGGATATTTCCGGATGTTGTCTTTCGGCGGAAATGCTTCATTTGACTGGCAGCCTACGGCGGTAAGCAGGCATTCCCTTACGATTTTCAGGTTAACCTATAACCTGTTACAATCTACTACGGCAGCCTTCGATACGATTACAGCAGCCAACCGTCCGCTTTACCTGAGTTTACAGAATCAGTTCATACCCGGAATGGGATATACCTATACATACGATGATTATTCCATTACTACCAAAAGAAATCACTTCTGGTTCCAGGCATCTGCTTCGCAGGCCGGAAATATAATTGATGGTATTTATGCGATTACAGGTAAAAAGTTTAATGAAGAGGGCAAAAAGCTATTCGGTAATCCATTCGCCCAATTTGTAAAAGCGACAGCCGAAGTACGATACAACTATAAATTAAACCGGAACCAGAACCTGGTCGCCCGGTTCCTGACCGGCTTTATTTATAGTTATGGAAACGCACGGGTCTCTCTCCTTTCAGTGAGCAATTCTATATCGGGGGAGCTAACAGCATCCGTGCATTTACCATCCGTACGATCGGTCCCGGCAGTTTTGTACCGGCAGATAATACCCAGTTTGCCTACCTGGACCAGACAGGTGACTGGAAAGTAGAAGCAAACCTGGAATACCGTTTCAAAATTCTGGGCGACCTGTATGGAGCCACTTTTATTGATACCGGTAATATATGGCTATTACGTGAAGATGAGACCCGGCCGGGAGGTAAACTGGGGAATTTCTTTAAAGAGCTTGCGCTGGGAACCGGTGCCGGATTGCGGTATGACCTGACCTTCCTGGTAGTACGCCTGGATATTGGTATTGGCATACATGTGCCTTATGAAACGAGTAAAAAAGGATATTATAATATCGAGAAATTCAAGGATGGATTAGGAGTTAACCTGGCGGTTGGGTATCCGTTCTAAGCAATAAGAATCCCAGGTTTCAGAATTCCCATGCTGCTCTTTTCCTTTGATTATATGAGACGTCCACCGGACATCTCTATGCCGGGACTGCGAGTTGCTTTCCCATTGAAGGAGATTTTTCTAATCCCCGCCTGCTGGGTATAAGGATCTCCAGATCCGGAATAAATAAAACATCTTTATTTATATTGTATCCAAGCAATTTTTCGGATTTAAAATCCTAATAACCCAACAAAGGGAAGGGGTGATCAGTCATGGCCGGAAGATTTTTTAAGTCCCGAAGGGACGGCCTATCCTAGCCCGGTACGCAGTGCCGGGTAGTTGATATTGAGTTTTCGGAGTGCTGTAAGTACGGCATAACGGCATAATAAAAAAAATGATTATCCGCATAATGTCCGTTGATTTATTGAACATCATAT
>JAJPZJ010000013.1 GCA_021204405.1 Tannerellaceae bacterium
CTTCAAATCCAGAATTTATAATAGGACATTATGCGGATAATCATTTTAAATTATTAAATCTACGGACTAACTATCCAAATGTATTTACTGCTCCGGATAAAGTGGAGATGATAGTAGGTGATGGAACCCTCACCACAGGACGCCGCCTCACCCTCACCCATCCCGACATGGATCTTGTTTTACTGGGCAACTATTCCGGCAACCAGTTAACTATGAATACAAACTTCCCGGTAGAGGGTGCATGGACAGATTATTCAGCGGTGAGACTCCATCCGGAACCTCCGTTACACTGGCTGCCCATTCCTTCAAGTTATTCGTTAATCAGAAAGGAGCACCAACCAGTAACGAAAAGATCACAACAGCAAGCGACCTGCGTATCCTGATAGATGGTAACCGCGCAAATATCATTTGTGATCAGCAGGTTCAGCAGGTATCTGTATTCTCCGTAAACGGCAGCTTATTGAAAGCAACTAAAAATACAAAGGAAATTGACTTGTCAGGCATAGAAAACGGAATATTATTATTCGTAGTCAGAACAAATAATGACGTAACAAGCCGGTTTGTCAAGAAATAAATCAATACCCCCTCAGTGAAGGGACTGTCTCAAAACTATACTTTCCAGAAAAGTAAATAAATAAAGTGTTCCCGGACTTGATCCGGGATCGCAAAAGAACAGACCAGTATCTATCTTTTTGTAACTTATACCGTTTGTTCCTGTGCGGTCCCCGCTTTTGCGGGGAACTAATCAGGCTCTTTGAGACAGCCTCTTCTATTTTCCCTTCATCAAATCAATACTTTATACTTTACTGCTTAATATTCAGCATTTACATGAATCGTTATTTCTTACCTATATCTTTTTTATATATTTTTGTGCCCTTGCAGACGAAATAATACCTAATCACTTATTAAAAAATGAAAAATAAATTAACACTTACTCTTTTCCTTTGTGTGCTACTGCTTAGTACAAAAGCCCAGAACATCCAGTTCCATTATGATTTCGGTAAAACAATCTACAGTGAACTTGGCGAACGACCGATTGCAACCACAACAGTAGAAATGTTCCGCCCTGATAAATGGGGTAGTACCTATTTTTTTGTCGATATGAACTATACCAGCAACGGAGTTGCTGCCGCCTATTGGGAAATTGCCCGCGAATTAAAATTCTGGGATAACCCATACTCTATCCATGTTGAATACAACGGAGGCCTTTCCAATGCTTTTTCTTACAATAACGCCTACCTGTTCGGAGGAACTTATACATATAATAATGCCAGCTTCACAAAAGGGTTTTCATTAAGTGCCATGTATAAATATATACAAAAGCATGATAGCCCGAACAATTTCCAGCTTACTGGTACCTGGTATATCCACTTTGCAAAAGAGGGATTGTGTACCTTTACAGGATTTGCCGACTGGTGGCGTGAAAAAATGCGCATGGCGACTTTATTTCCTTACGGAACCACAGTTTTGGGTAAACCTGAACAAATTACAGGCTGTGGACGATAAATTCAAACTCAGCGTAGGAAGCGAGTTAAAATTAAGCCATAACTTTAGCGGACGGGACGGATTTTATGCAATCCCTACCCTGGCAGTTAAATGGACATTTGATTAATTACGATACAGATGCTTAAAAAATTATTTGGCTTTAATGCCCAAACCATGAACCTGCGTACGGAATTTGTAGCAGGTTTAACCACTTTCCTTACGATGAGTTATATCCTGGCTGTAAATCCGGATATACTTAGTGCCGCTTCCATGGACAAAGGTGCAGTATTTACGGCAACTGCTTTATCGGCAGCAGTAGGTACTTTACTGATTGCTTTCATGGCAAAACTACCTTTCGCCCAGGCTCCCAGTATGGGTATCAATGCCTTTTTTGCCTTTACACTCGTACAGGGAATGGGATATAGCTGGGAAGCTGCCCTGGCTGCCGTATTTGTTGAAGGCATCTTGTTTATCCTGATGACCGTATTCAATATACGGGAGAAGGTGGTCAACTCTATTCCCTTAAACCTGCGTTACGCTATCTCTGTAGGGATTGGTATGTTTATCGCTTTTATCGGTTTGAAAAACGCAGGGATTGTAGTCGATAATCCGGCTACCTTAGTGGCATTGGGAGGTTTTACTCCGGCTGCCCTGGTTGCCGTAGCCGGCATTTTGCTAAGTGCAGCTATGATGTGGTTGAAAGTGAAAGGCGCCCTGTTTTATAGTATCCTCATTTGTACACTTATCGGTATTCCTTTTGGAGTAACGATGCTGCCCGAAGGTTTTTTAGTAGTCTCCATGCCCCAATCGTTATCGCCCACTTTCCTCAAGTTCGATTTTGCAGCGATTATGAACCTGGATATGTTGCTTATTATCCTGATCCTCGTTTTTATGGATTTGTTTAACACGCTGGGAACCCTGGTAGGTGCTGCCGCACAGGCCGGGATGATGGATAAAGACGGTCGTATTCCAAAGATGAAGGAAGCACTGATGGCCGACGCCATTGCCACCACAGCCGGAGCTATGTTTGGTACTTCTACCGTAACAACCTATGTGGAAAGTACAGCCGGAATAGCCGAAGGAGGACGTTCGGGAGTTACTTCTGCCGTAACCGGGCTCTTCTTTTTACTGGCCCTTTTCTTCTCTCCCCTGTTCCTGATCGTACCCGGTGCTGCCACTACCGGTACACTGGTGATTGTAGGGGTATTGATAATGGGCGGTGTACGAGACCTCGACCTGAAAGATATGACAGAAGCCTTACCGGCTTTCCTCACCATTATTATGATGGTACTTTCTTATTCGATAGCCGAAGGAATTGCGATGGGATTATTAAGCTACACATTTATTAAAGTACTGACCGGACAGTTCCGCTCGGTATCCCTTACTCTTTACATCCTGAGCTTACTATTTATAATCAGGTATATAGTCGGATAGCAGAATAGTATCTACATATATTTTATTGAATAAAGCTTTGGGCCTGTAGTAAACAAGCTCAAAGCTTTATTATATTATTTTAAGCCACCAATCGGCCTTACCGGCTGTTTATATAGGTAGGTTACCAAGCTTACAATCTATAGAAAACAGAGAGATATGGCCTATATAGACTATTATAAAATCCTGGGAGTCGATAAAAGCGCCTCACAGAACGACATAAAAAAGCTTACAAAAAGCTGGCATGCAAATACCATCCGGATGTAAACCAGGATAACGAGGAAGCACACCGCAAATTCCAGGAGCTTAACGAAGCCAACGAAGTGTTGAGCGACCCGGAAAAAAGGAAAAAATACGACCAGTACGGGGAAAACTGGAAACATGCCGACCAGTTCGAAGCCCAAGGCCAACAGGCAGGCGGATACGGCAATCCGTTCGGAGGAGCCGGCGGTGGAAGCACCTTCTGGTCGAGTTCGGGAGATGACAGCGAATTCTCCGACTTCTTTGAATCGCTGTTCGGTTCGGCCGGGCGGCGCAGTGGTGGCAGCAGCCGTGGGTTCCGGGGCCAGGACTATACTACCGAATTGAATATATCCCTTGAAGAAGCCGCCTCTACCCATAAACGTGTCATTACCGTAAACGGTAAAAAACTCCGTATCACCATTCCGGCGGGTATTGCCAACGGCCAGACTATTAAATTAAACGGCCAGGGAGGTGAAGGTATGAATGGCGGTCCGGCAGACGACCTGTATATTACTTTTGTAATAGCCGACGACAACCGCTTCCAGCGCATAGGCGACGACCTATATATGACTGTTCCACTAGACCTGTTTACGGCCGTACTTGGTGGCGAGCAAATTGTTGAAACCCTAAATGGCAAGGTTAAACTTAAAGTAAAAGCCGGTACCCAAAACAATACAAAGGTACGCCTCAGAGGAAAAGGCTTCCCGGTATACAAACAGGAAGGAAAGCATGGCGACCTGTTCGTAACCTATTCCATCGAGATCCCAACTCACCTGACCAGCAAACAGAAAGAGTTATTCCGGGAAATACAAAACCTAAACGTATAAAATGAAAGAAGTATGCCAACAGATTTAATCATTATAAGCGAATATTGCCGGAACTGTGATATCGATCCGACGTTTATCTTCTCACTCGAGGAGGAAGGGCTCATACAGATCTACGTAGTAGAGGGCGAACCCTACCTGCATCTTTCGCAATTAAAAGATATAGAAAGATTCATCCGCATGCATTACGATTTATCTATTAACATACCGGGAATAGAGACAATCGAACACATGCAAACACGGATGCGCGCTTTACAACAGGAGATCAATCATTTAAAGAGCAGGCTTAAACTTTATGAAGGTAAGAAGGAGACTCATTTTGACGAATTGCCGGAAGAATAGCCTACAAACAAGAGATAAAAAATATAAAGATACGTCAATTTGCTTGCTATGTAGCAGAAATTTACTACCTTTGTACCCGGAATCAAAAATGGTTCTACTATATCGCGGAGTGGAGCAGTAGTAGCTCGTTGGGCTCATAACCCAAAGGTCGTAAGTTCGAGTCTTGCCTCCGCAACTAAAGAAAAGCTGAAAACAATTGTTTTCAGCTTTTTTATTTTATACGAACCTCCCCCAGCGCTAACCCATCAATAAACACAACCTATATAAATAAGATCACCATCAAAAGTTGCGGGGTTGCATGTGAACCTTAATCTTTTCGCCGAAGGTTCCCTGGGAGGAAATAAAGATATAACCCAATGGATGTCAAAATTCCCCGGGCAGGCGGGGATCGCACCAGAGAGGTTTGTTTTTAATACTAAAACAGAAAAATACGGTCTGCTCCAATGCGGTCCCCGCCTGTGCGGGGAACTGAAAGTATTCTATTTTATATCTCTTTATATACCGGGAAAATCTTCTTCCGACCAGCATTGATATGTTATCCCCTCCAACGAACAACGAGAGATGCTTTCTGCCTGTTCTGGTGCGATCTCTGCCTGTGCGGAGAACTAAGACTGCTAAGTTCGTAAGGGTTGGTTATAACGCAGGCAACAGATACTTCCAGATCAGGTTAATCCCAGCCTGCATATCATTGATATTGGCTGTAGTTACGATTACGGCATCTTTTTCGGGTATGACGATGATGTATTGTCCGGCTGCTCCATCGGCCCGGTAAGCATTGTGGCGGCAGCGCCATAGCTGGTAACCATATCCCTGTAACCAGTCGCTGTTTTTATTGTTTAGCCCTTTCTCAGCCAGCTCTTCTTTTTTCACACCTGCCGGTAAAGAAGCAACCTGATAGGAAGATGCCGCTTCAATCCATTCGCGGGGAATGATCTGTTTACCTTTCCACTCCCCTTTCTGAAGGAAAAGTTGACCCAGTTTAGCCATATCTTCCGTTTTAACATATAATCCCCATCCTCCGAGATCAATCCCTTCCGGGCTTTGCTGCCAGTCAGCCCCGACAATGCCTAACGGACGGAACAGGCGCAGATACAGATAATCGATCAATCTTTCGCCCGTAACCTGCTGGAGGATGGCAGACAGCATATAAGTTGCCTGGCTATTATACAGGAAATGGGTACCCGGCGTATATTCCACAGGGCAGGAAAGGAAATATTCCACCCAACTATTCACCTCATTCCCCGGCCGGGGCTCAGTAGCATGGCCGGTAGACATGGTAAGTAAATCCTTTATTTCCATAGCCGCCAGGTTATCATTTACTTCCGCCGGTAATTTATCCGGGAAAAAAGACATAACCTTGTCGGTTACATTCAACCTACCCTCTGCTACAGCCAATCCGATAGCAGTAGCAGTAAACGATTTACTAACGGAATTAAGTATATGGGGTTGATCCGGGGTATGCTCTCCCAGCCATGTTTCGGCAACTACTTCCCCATGTTGTAAGACCATTATACTATGCAGGTCCTGCCCGGCTGCCTCAACAGCTTTCAGGTAATTATCAAAAGCGCGGGTGATCTTACGGTTCGTTTGAGAGACACGGGGCAGCGGTTTGGTCAGGTCATTATAACTGATCAGGTGGATCCCTTTTTCCCGGATTGCCGCTTTCACCCGCGGACTGGTAAAGAGGTCGGTTACTCCCTGCCGGTCTGTTGCTACATCTTCATACCCTACATGTCCTACGGTCTGCATTTCCTCATTATCCAATGCCGGATGATCGAGGAACATATAATTCCTACCCGGCTCAAGGGTATCCAGCATACGCAGGAAGGCAGCCTCTTTTTCGGCAGAAGTCCTGCTGGTTCCCTCATACCCTACATAGCTAAAATTATATTATTCCATAGCATCTACCCGGTCGATAGCCGGCAGGTCATACTCTTCTGCCAGCCGGCGAACCAGTTTCACCACCTCCTCATGAAAACCGGTAGCTCCCATATGGCCGAACAGGTGGCTGATTTGGGGAAGATGTTTAAGGGCTAATTCTATTTGTGCCCGGAATTCCCGCTCTATCTCTTCTACGTTCCAGTTATTCTCTGTAATAGCCAGTCCCGGATAAGCCGGATTGGAAGTCATCATCGGCAGGAAATAGCCATCCTTATCCGTAAGGCTGGGGCAATGGGTTAATGGACGCCATTTAATATTATCCCATTCACTGGTAATGGTCAGATGCAGTCCCACATCCACGGTTGGCATCTCTTTCAACATTTGTACTGCTTCCGGAAACCAGGGAGTAACCACCATTACCTCAATACAGGTCTCTATCCCATTTTTATATCCTTCCGCTGTAGCCACATTCACCGAATGAAAAGCTCCCATATCGTCGGTACGGACGATCAGGCGTGGAGAAGTCTGGGAAATAACAAACTGGGTTATTAACAGGAAGAGAAACGGCAAAACAGCCTTTTCACACATGGGTTTACACATACGAATCAGAATTAAAGTTATCCTGTAAAGGTACATATTTTGCCGGACAGCAGCAAGCTGACAATAATAGATCTTTCCCTGCTACTTATCTTGCTATCTTCTGCTCTTTTTTCTCCTTATATACTAAAAAAGACTTCCCTATCCTTTATCTATTTTCACAATTTATATAAATATATTTTAAACTGATCTTGGTCAGACTACCTTTAAACTCTATCTTAAGTTCATTTACTGGCTGGTATCCGGTCATTTATAAATCGATATTTTGATATTTGAAAAAATTCACATAGCTTTGCGCTTTAATTAAAAATAACTAATATTGTTAATTGATAACGCTAACTTATATGAAGAAAAATCTTTAGATGGGTATGATTGCCCTGCAACTGTTTACCTTGCTTTCGCCTGTGAAAGCACAACAAGGAATGAAGCCTTTTGAACATTTAGGTGTAGGATTAGAAGTAGGAACTGTTGGTTTTGGCCTGGATATAGCTGTACCGGTTCATTCTTTTATCGTTGTTAGAGGAGGTTTTAATATTCTTCCTTTCTCCTATTCTGACGACTATCATGTAAATCATGAAAGAAATGAAATTAACAGTTTAATCCGGGGAAGTGAAGAGTTATATAATGCTTTAAAAGCTGCAAATCTTCCTACCGACGCAGGGGAACTCTCTTATGATATTGACCTGGACGGTAAACTGGATATGCTAAATGGTAAAATTGTAGCAGATATTTATCCTTTTAAGAAATCAAGTTTCCACGTAATAGCTGGTTTGTATTTCGGAAAAAGTAAGATTATTAATTTAGACGGACATGTTGACCCAACTACTATGCGCTTTTTAAATACGGTAAACGAAGTGAGCGGAGAAGACTTCGGAAGTTCTATCTCTGTGGAAGATTATACAATTACAGCCGACCGGAATGGTAATATCAACGCTGCATTAAAAGTAAACGGTGTAAAACCTTATGTGGGAATTGGTTTCGGAAATTCTATTCCTAAAAAAACGTGTAGGATTCCATTTTGAATTAGGAGCTATGTTCCAGGGTAACCCATCTATTGTAAGTGATAATGGCACAGTAATCAAAGAAAAGAATGCTGATAGTGACAGCGGTGTGATCGGTACAATCGAAAAGTTCTCTGTATATCCGATGATGTCGTTTAAACTGACAGGAAGAATATTCTAAAAGAAATATATTTCTATAAAAAGAAAAAGGTGGTATCATCAGTGCCACCTTTTTCTTTTTATAGACTGATTAAATTTACCTGTTCCCCGCGCAGGCAGGAACCGTAAATCGGCCTTAGCCAATCGCATTAGAACAGACGGAAATTTCTTATTTCATAACTAAAAACAGGCAGTTTAAGTGCGTTCCCCGCCTGCGCGGGGAACTAAGAATTTTATCCTTATCTCTAAGAATAATTAACAAACAGATTATATGTCAAAATAAAAATTGATAGTCTGTTTGAGGTCGGGATGAAGCGATTTGCCTACAGGGCAGGTTTCAGCCACTCTCCGGAGCATCTTTCGTTCTTTTTCGCCGATATTGCCGCTGAAATAAAAATCAATTTTGATCTCACCGATACGTCTCGGGTCTGCAACCATTACCTTTTCTGTTACCATACGAGTACCACACCATTTTTTATTATCGCTCTTCCTCTGAATTGCGATGCAAAGATAGAAGCATATTTTCAATTATGCAATACCCTTTTGGAAAAAACTTTTTATAAGCCCTTTACTGATGCTGATTTCTAATCTTTTAAAAATGTAAATAATAAGAAAATAATTTTGGAAGCTTACATAAAGATGCCTGGGATACGTTTTGCCTGAAAGCAAGTTGTTTTAAGAAATCCTGCATCAAGTACAGGAATAAAGTTGATACACAATTTATCACCCATACTATAAAAACCACAACTTTTCATCCGGCCGGTACAGGATTGTAATGATAAATTGCTACTTTTGCAATTCAATATAAAACAGATACATAAGATGGATGTTGCCATTGTCAAGTACAATGCCGGTAATATATATTCAGTGAATTATGCGCTCAAGCGACTGGGCGTAGAAGCTGTTATAACGGCAAATCCTGAACTACTCCGAAAAGCCGACAAAGTGATATTCCCGGGCGTGGGCGAAGCATTCAGTACCATGCAACACCTGCGGGAACATAAACTGGATATCCTTATTAAAGACCTGAAACAACCTGTACTTGGTATCTGCCTGGGTATGCAATTGATGTGCCGCTATTCGGAAGAGCGGAATGCAGCATGTATGGGAATCTTTGATACGGATGTAAAATTATTCATCCCCCGGCAGCACACGGATAAAGTTCCCCATATGGGCTGGAACACCTTGACTAACGTAAACAGTAAGCTATTTCCACAGGAGCTGGAGGCACAATTTGTATACTTTGTACATAGCTACTATGTACCGGTAAATGAGTTTACGGCTGCTACGACCGATTATATCCAGCCGTTCAGTGCAGCCTTACACAAAGATAATTTCTATGCAACCCAGTTCCACCCCGAAAAGAGTGGTTCGGTAGGGGAAAAGATCCTTACAAACTTTTTAATATTTAAAAGGCCATGATAGAATTGATTCCGGCGATAGATATGATAGATGGCAAATGTGTACGCCTTACCCAGGGAGATTATAATACCCAAAAGGTATATAATGAAGATCCCGTAGAGGTGGCCAAAATGTTTGAAGATCATGGTATCCGCCGCCTGCATGTTGTAGACCTGGATGGTGCCCGTATGGGACGTATCATCAACTATCGCACATTGGAACGGATCGCTACCCGTACTTCGCTTATTATTGATTTTGGCGGAGGATTGAAACAGGAAGGCGACCTGGAGATCGCTTTCGAGAGTGGTGCCCAAATGATAACCGGTGGTAGTATTGCTGTTAAAAATCCGGAAGTTTTCATTTCATGGATCAACCGTTTCGGATGCGAAAAAATTATCCTGGGAGCAGATGCCAAAAACGGGAAAATTGCGATCAGTGGTTGGGAAGAGACTATGGATGCCGAATTGATCCCTTTTATAAAAGATTATTATGAGAAGGGTATCCGGAAAGTAATCTGTACCGATATCAGCCGGGACGGTATGCTGGAAGGCCCCGCAACAGAGTTATATAAAGAGATCCGAAACGAAATTGCCGGTCTGCACCTAATTGCCAGCGGAGGCGTAAGCTCTATTGAAGATATAGAGCAACTGGCAGCAGCCCGGATACCGGGTGTGATCTTCGGCAAAGCGATTTATGAAGGTAAAATACAGTTAAAAGAATTGCTTCGTTTTACATAAATAAAGAAAAAAGAGCATGCTGGCAAAAAGAATTGTTCCTTGTCTGGATATAAAAGATGGTAAAACCGTTAAGGGAGTAAACTTTGTTAACTTCCGGGATGCCGGCGATCCGGTTGAACTGGGTGCGCAATATAGCGAAGCCGGTGCCGATGAACTGGTATACCTCGATATTACTGCTTCACACGAAGGCCGTAAAACTTTTACCGAGCTGGTTAAGAAGGTAGCAGCCCATATTAATATTCCTTTTACCGTTGGTGGCGGCATCAACGAATTGAAAGATGTCGACCGTTTGTTAAGTGCTGGTGCCGATAAGGTATCGATCAATTCGGCAGCCTTACGCAATCCGCAATTAATTGAAGATATTACTAAAAACTTCGGTACACAGGTATGTGTGGTTGCTATTGATGCCAACTATGAGAATGGTGAATGGCTTTGTTACCTGAACGGGGGACGCATTCCTACGGAAAGAAAACTGTTTGAATGGGCAGCAGAGGCAGAGAATCTGGGAGCCGGCGAAATATTATTTACCAGTATGACCCACGATGGTGTGAAAGAGGGATATGCCAACGAGGCATTAGCCCGCCTGGCCGACGAGCGCCATATTCCGATTATTGCTTCAGGAGGTGCAGGTAAGAAAGAACATTTCCGCGATACCTTTACCCTGGGAAAGGCAGATGCCGCATTAGCCGCCAGTGTATTCCACTTCGGCGAGATCGGGATAAGCGAACTGAAAACGTATCTTCGTAAAGAGGGCATTAACGTAAGAATATAAATAAAACACATATAAGTAAGATGTTAGATTTTCAGAAATCAGGCGGGTTAATACCTGCTATTGTGCAGAATGAGCAAACCAACAAGGTATTGATGCTGGGCTTTATGAATGAAGAGGCTTATGAAACAACCCGGAAAACTGGCAAAGTAACCTTCTTCAGCCGTACCCGTAATTGTATATGGACGAAAGGTAAAACCAGTAGCAACTTCCTGCAGGTAGTAAGCATCCTGGCCGATTGTGATAAGGACACACTGCTTATCAAAGCCATACTGGCAGGCCCGGTTTGCCATACAGGCGAGGATACCTGCTTTGGTGAGAAAAACGAAGAGGATATTATGTTCCTGAAATTCCTGCAGGACTTTATCGACAAGCGTCATAAAGAAATGCCGGAAGGCTCTTATACCACCAGTTTATTCCAAAAAGGAATCAACCGTATGGCCCAGAAAGTGGGCGAAGAGGCTGTTGAAACAGTGATCGAAGCCACAAACGGTACAGACGAAGGCTTTATCTACGAAGCGTCTGATATGATCTACCACCTGATTGTATTGTTAACAAGCAAAGGCTACCGGCTCGAAGACCTGGCACGCGAATTAAAGAAAAGACATAAAGGATAATTGCTGTAATATGGAAAATTCAATGCTACTTACCCTGGAAAACGTAGAGATCAGCCGCGAGGAGAATGTGATCCTGAATGACGCGAACTTTACCCTGCATAGCGGAGAGTTTGTATATATTATCGGAAAAGTAGGCTCCGGTAAAAGTAGTTTATTGAAATCCCTCTATTGTGAAATCCCGATCAAACGCGGTGAAGCACATCTGCTGGATTATAACCTGCGGAAAATCAAACGGAAGGATATTCCTTATTTACGGCGTAAACTGGGAATCGTATTCCAGGACTTCCAATTACTGACCGACCGCTCGGTTAACAGGAACCTGGAGTTTGTACTGAAAGCTACCGGCTGGAAAAAGAAAAGTGAAATTAATGCCCGGATAGAAAGTGTACTGCAACAGGTGGGTATGCAGAACAAAGGATACAAAATGCCTCATGAACTCTCAGGCGGTGAACAACAACGCATCGTGATTGCAAGGGCATTACTGAATAAACCAAAGCTGATACTGGCCGACGAACCTACCGGTAACCTCGACCCTGATACCAGCGGACAGATTGTGCAACTGCTTCACGATATTTGTAGCAAGGATACGGCGGTAATGATGACTACCCATAACTATAACCTGGTTCATACCTATCCGGGACGCGTGGTAAAATGCGAGAATGCCTCACTGAATGATGTAGGCGAATAAAAATTTACTTACCTTTGCACCGCATTTAAAGATAAGAATAACAATAATTTATATAGCACTAAAAGAAATGAAAGTTTTAAAGTTTGGCAGTACTTCTGTGGGTTCTGCAGAGAGAATGAAAGATGTGGCAAAGTTGATTTGCACAGGCGACCGCAACATTGTCGTATTGTCTGCTATGTCGGGTACAACCAATTCATTGGTTGAAATTTCCGATTATCTGTACAAGAAAAACCCTGATGGTGCCAATGAAATGATTAATAAGCTCGCACAGAAATATGATGTACATATCGAAGAACTTTATAGCACCGATGAATATAAACAGAAAGCCAAAGAACTGATAAAATCTCATTTCGACTATATCCGTACTTTTACAAAAGATCTTTTTACGTTGTTCGAAGAGAAAGTTGTATTGGCACAAGGTGAGTTGATCTCAACCAATATGATGAACCTCTACCTGAACGAAACAGGTGTAAAATCGGTTTTATTGCCTGCCCTTGAATATATGCGTACAGATAAGAATGCCGAACCAGACCCTGTTTATATTAAAGAAAAACTGGCCAATATCCTGGAAGAAAACAGCGATGCCGACCTTTATATTACCCAGGGATTTATCTGCCGGAATGCATACGGTGAGATTGATAACCTGCAAAGGGGTGGCAGCGACTATACTGCTTCGTTGATTGGTGCAGCGGTAAATGCCAACGAAATCCAGATCTGGACAGATATCAACGGAATGCATAATAACGACCCGCGCGTAGTTGACAAAACAGCTCCTGTGCGTAACCTGCATTTCGAAGAGGCTGCCGAACTAGCCTATTTCGGTGCAAAGATCCTTCACCCTACCTGTATTTTACCGGCTAAACTCAATAATATACCGGTACGCTTGTTGAATACGATGCAACCGGAAGCTCCTGGAACCTTGATTTCAAATGCGATCGAGAAAAGCAGTATCAAAGCAATTGCTACAAAAGACAATATCACAGCTATCAAGGTTAAAAGCGGATGCATGTTGCTGGTTACCGGCTTCCTGCGTAAAGTTTTCGAAATATTTGAAAATTACCAGACTCCGATTGATATGGTAACCACTTCCGAAGTAGGCGTTTCCGTAACAATCGACAATTGTAAACACCTGGACGAGATTGTTGACGACCTGAAAAAGTATGGTACAGTTACCGTTGATAAAGATATGGTAATCGTTTGTGTAGTTGGTGATATGGAATGGGACAACCTCGGTTTCGAAGCAAGCATCGTAAATGCCCTGAAAGACATTCCTGTTCGTATGATCTCTTACGGTGGCAGCAACTACAATGTGTCATTGCTGGTAAAAGCTACTGACAAACAAAGAGCATTGCAAGCCCTGAGCACTCATTTATTCAATAAATAACAAGATCAGGTATCCGGAAGTCTTCCACCATGTTCCCCGCATAGGCGGGGATCGCATCCAAACGGTCGGTATCCTTTACAAAAAAACTGAAAAGCGTCTGTTCCCAGGCAATCCCTACCTATGCGGGGAACATATTCTTTTCTTTTATACTAACATATAATTCTATTACAGCTATGATGAAAGGTAATTTCCCTGTCGATAAATTTCGTAATCTTACTACTCCTTTCTATTATTACGATATAGACATTTTAAAACAGACACTTGATACGGTTACTGCCGAAGCCGGTAAATATGGCTACCATATCCATTATGCTTTGAAAGCAAATGCCAATCCACGTATACTTGCTATTATTGCAGGGTATGGACTAGGAGCCGACTGCGTAAGCGGCGGTGAAGTGCAGGCGGTATTAGACGCTGGCTTCCCGGCTGATAAAATTGTTTTTGCCGGTGTGGGTAAAGCAGACTGGGAAATCAACCTGGGGCTGGATAACGATATCTTCTCTTTCAATGTAGAATCGGCTGCCGAACTGGAAGTTATCAATGAACTGGCTGCTGCTAAAAACAAGGTAGCTTCCATCGCATTACGTATCAACCCGGAAGTAGATGCCCATACACATGCTAAGATTACAACCGGTAAGAAAGAAAATAAATTCGGTATCAACCTCGGACAGTTCGGACCGGTGCTCGACCTGGTAAAAGAGCTGAAAAACCTGAAATTGATCGGTATTCATTGCCATATTGGTTCACAGATTACCGACCTGACTGCTTTCCAGGGGCTGGCTATCCGTGTAAATGAGATACAGGAAGAGCTGGAAGCCAAAGGTATCGGGCTGGAAAACCTCAACTTCGGCGGTGGACTGGGTATAGATTACTATCATCCCAACCATTTACCAATCCCTGCTTTTGCTAGTTATTTTGAAGTATTCAACAGATTAGTAAAGGTAAAACCGGGTCAGCAAATCCATTTCGAACCGGGTCGCTCCATCACTGCGCAATGCGGTTCATTAATTTCCAAGGTTTTGTATGTGAAAAAGGGAGAAGTTAAAAAATTTGCGATCCTGGATGCAGGCTTTACCGAGCTGATCCGCCCGGCTATGTATGATTCCTATCACCGTATCGAAAATATTTCAAGTGACGAACCTACGGAAATATACGATGTAGTAGGTCCTATCTGCGAATCGTCGGATGTGTTCGATAAAGATGTAGAGCTGAATAAGGCACATCGTGGTGATTTGTTTGCCCTTCGCTCGGCCGGGGCGTATGGTGAAGTTATGGCTTCACAATACAACTGCCGCAAATTGCCGGAAACCTATTTTTCAGACACCTTATAAATAAGAATAAATCCAGGGAAGAGGTTGTCTCAAAAGTACTCATTAGTTCCCCGCGAAAGCGGGGATCGCATAGGAACAGACGGTATAAGTTACAAAAAGATAGATACTGGTCTGTTCTTATGCGATCCCGGATCAAGTCCGGGAACTTTGGTTATGTACTTTTCTGTAAAGTATAGTTTTGAGACAGCCTTTTTTTGAAAAACTTTATGTACGTTTGTCTGCTCTTAGGCATACATTCCCATGATAGAAGAATTATTTACATTCAGTGAAACAGAAGTAATCCTGCTGGCAGTTACCGGTATACTTTTTTTTATCCTCCTCCTGTATTGTGTGGTAACTTACGGGCATCCGTTGCGGCAGGTAAAAAAACAGCTTCCCGTATCCGCCGATAAGCTTCCGCCGGTATCGGTTATCGTATACTCCAAAAATGAGTCGGAGAATTTACGCAGGTATCTGCCTGCGCTGCTGGAACAGGATTATCCTGATTTTGAAGTGATCGTGGTAAATGACGGTTCAGCCGATGAGAGTGATGATGTATTAAAAACATTTGAACAGACCTACTCCCATTTATATCACACCTATATTCCGGAAGATGTAAAATATGTAAGCCGGAAGAAATTATCCCTTACCGTTGCAATCAAAGCTGCCAAACACGAACTGCTTATTTTTACAGAGGCTAATTGCGAGCCTATCAGCCGGAACTGGTTAAAGTCTATTGCAGAACGTTATACACCGGACACAGATTTAGTACTGGGCTTTTGTACTTATGACAATTACCCGGGGTTTCTTCATAAATTAATTGCTTACGATAATCTGCTGAATGGTTTGCAGTATCTATCGGCAGCGTTATCCAATCATCCTTATACCGGTAGTGGCCGGAACCTGTCGTACCGGAAAAAGCTATTTTTCGATAAAAAAGGGTATGCCCATTCCTTAAACCTACATGCAGGAGACGACGATCTTTTCATCAATAAAGTAGCTAACGGAAAGAATACAGCGGTAGCTTATCTTCCCGACAGTATTACCCGGATGGGTAAAGTAGAACGATACAAGGTATGGAAAGAGATGAAAGTTTCCAAAGCAGCCACCCAGCGGTTTTATAAAGGTTTCTCTTTAACCTTTTACCGGATGGAGGGAATCTTTTTCGGACTTTTTATTTTAGCAGTAATAGCTTCGGTGGTGTTTGGAATAGTTGGTAACTGGTTAGTGGCTGTGGTAGCTATATTGCTCTATCTGATCAGGTTACTGGTCAAAATGGTGGTTTTCCATAAATCGGCAAAAATGTTACAGCAAAAGCCGCTGTCGGGATGGATACCCTTGCTGGAACTTTGCCAGCCAATGTTCAATAACTATGTAAGGATATACAGGCTATTCCGGGGAAAGAATGACTATACGTTCCGGATTAATAAGTAAGGAAAGGATCTTTTAAGCAGTTTATAGATGAAATATGCCCGGGGAAGGTATATTCTACTATTGGGTTTTGGTTTGTGTAAAGAGGTAAATATGTTTCTAATGTAGATATTTTTATAAGTTAGGGCTAATATTTTAATCTTAAAAGAATGTCCTGATCAACCCCAGAATAATGCCCGGAATATAAGAACACACTGAAATTTAGTCCTGAAAGGACGTCCTATCCCAGCCCAGGGCGCCAGCCCTGGGTGTAAGGACGCAACAATACCGGAGTGCTGTAAGCACGGCATAACCAACTATTCACCCCATAAAAACTTTTCCTCATACTCAATTCCATACTCCCTGAGAAACAATACATATTCTTCCCTGAAAGTGCGTCATGTATGGTGCTCCTGCTGATTGCTTATATATCTAACCGTTTTATCCAGGGTAGATGAACTTACCGAAAACGCTCCATAGCCTCCCTGCCACTGAAAACCCCTATAATAAATATCCTGGGATTTTAACCACCGGCTGCTACTTTGCTTTATCTGCTGTACCAGTGTGGAAAGGGGGATATTTTTAGAAAGGATACATAAAACATGCACATGGTCGGTTGTACCATTGATAATAAAAGGAATACTATCATTGTTTTTTATTACACCAGCCATGTAAGAATAGAGTTCTTTATGGTTTTCCGGTTTTATAAACGTACCTTGGTTTTTGATATGGAAAATGATATGTACATAGATTTTGGTTAAGGATTGTGCCATAGCGTAAATTTTTATGGTTAACGGAGCAAATATATGGAATTGGAGTTGGTTTATCAATTTTATGCCGTGCTTACAGCACTAAAAAAACACTATTGACAACCCAGCACTACGTACCGGGCTAGGGTATGCCGTGCTTACAGCACTCTTTTTATTAACAAATATTACCCAGGGCTGACGCCCTGGGCTAAAATAGGACGTCCTTGCAGGACTAAACTTCCCGTTACGTTTTCTATCCAGGGCTTTTTCTTAACCAGGAGAAGATTCTTTCAGAGCCGGAACAGATGTATCAGTATTATAAAATTAGCTATGTTATGAGTACAGTTATAAAGGCGGTTATGAATTATAGAGAGTGTATTCCCGTCTTAAAGACATAATCTATATTATCCTTAAAAAGAGGTATGCAACCCACACTTTTAACTAAAAGAGCATCAAACTTTTAACATTCAAAACATACGATCCTACATACTATCCCCGTTTAGAAGGAAAATGTAAGTTTTTAAGGATAGATTAATCCGTCTCATGAAACAGCATACAGACTTTTGCGAAAAAGGGTGCATGCTATTTTAGAAAGAGGATGCATGCTTTTATAAAAAGGATGCATCCTCTTTCTTTTTTATTCAAAACGCATACTGCGTACCGGGTCTATTTTGGTAATCAGGTAAGAAGGGCCCAGCATCATTAACATAGAGACTGCCAGCGTACCCATATTTAATAAGAGCAACGACCAGATATTCAGGTCGACCGGTACGGCATCCAGATAGTAGATAGAAGGATCAAGGGAAATTACTTTAAAATAAGATTGGACAAGGCAGAAAGAAATACCTATTATATTCCCCCAGATCATCCCCTTCCCGATCAGGAAGAAAGAGACATACAGGAAGATCTTCCGGATACTTACATTGTTCTCTCCCAACGTCTTCAGGATACCGATCATATTGGTACGTTCCAGGATAATAATCAATAATCCGGAGATCATGGTAAAACCAGCTACAGCCATTATCAGGATGAGGATGATTACCACATTGACATCCAATACCTCCAGCCAGTTAAAGATCATCGGGTTGAGTTCTTTGATAGAGCGGGTATAGAAAGAGTTACCAAAGCGGTCTTTCTTCTCTGCCATATCAAAGTAGAGGTCTTCCGCAATGGCATCCAGATGGTTATAATTATCTACCAGCAGTTCTATTCCACTTACCTCGTCGCTATCCCAGCCATTCAAACGCCTTACCTGGCGGATATCGGCAATCACAAAGATTTTATCGTAATCAAGGAAGCCGGTGTCGTAGATGCCGGTAATGGTAAACTTACGCGCCCTTACATCTTCCTGGACGAAATAGGTAAGGAAAGAATCACCCAATTTAAGATGTAACAGATTAGCCAGGTACCGGGAGATAAGCACATCGGTAGAGGTTTGGGTAGAATCAAACCGGAGGATTTCGCCTTCTTTCAGGTTATTGGTAAAGAACGTCCAATCATACGTATCGTCTACCCCTTTCAGGACAATGCCCTGGAAGTCGGTATCTGTTTTAAGTATCCCCGGCTTGGTAGCAAAGGTTTCGACATGGCGGATACCCGGATATTGGCTGAGCTCCTCCATAAGCTCCGGGCTTACGGCGATAGGCGACGACTCGTAAGAGGTATTATTATCAAAAGCGGTAACCTGGATATGCGATCCGAACCCAATCACTTTATTACGCACCTCCTTTTTAAACCCGATCACAATAGCTACCGCCAGGATCATGACCGCCAACCCTAAAGCAATCCCGATAATAGCAATACGGACAGCCGGAGGAGTTACCTGCCGGTCCTCCTCTTTACTGAAATGGATCCTTTTTGCAATAAAGAGTTCTAAATTCATGCTTTACTTATTCCAGCACACGGCCCGGATAGGCTTCCAATGCTTTTGCCAGTACCGTCAGTGCTTTTGTCAACTCCTCTTTTTTCAATACATAGACAATACGGACTTCGTTTTTGCCCAGGCCGGGAGTGGTATAGAAACCTGAACCGGGAGCCATCATGATGGTTTGTCCTTCGTATTCAAAATCACTCAAACACCAGGCACAGAACTTGTCTGCATCGTCTACCGGTAGTTTGGCCATTGTATAGAAAGCTCCCATAGGGATGGGCGAATAACAACCCGGGATACGGTTTAACCCGTCTATCAGGAATTTACGGCGCTCCACATACTCATTGTATACCTCCAGCATATAGTCGTCGGGGGTATCCAGTGAGGCTTCTGCTACGATCTGGCCAATCAGGGGCGGACTTAACCGTGCCTGGCACCATTTCATAACATTTTCTTTCACCATACTGTTCTTGGTAATGATCGCACCGATACGGATACCACATTCGCTGTAACGTTTGGAGACAGAGTCTACCAATACTACATTATTTTCTATCCCTTCCAGATGGAAAGCCGAAATATAGGGTGCACCGGTATAACAAAATTCGCGGTATACTTCATCGGAAAAGAGGAACAAGTCGTACTTCTTAACAATATCGCGGATCTGGTTCATCTCCTTCTGGGTATACAGGTAACCGGTCGGATTGTTGGGGTTACAGATCAGGATCGCTTTGGTTTTAGGCGTAATCAGTTCTTCAAACTTCTCTACCGAAGGCAAAGCAAATCCCTCTTCAATACAGGAAGGGATCGTTTTGATCACCGCACCACTTGAGATAGCAAATGCCATATAGTTGGCATAGGCAGGTTCGGGCACAATAATCTCGTCGCCCGGATCGAGGCACGCCATAAATGAGAAGAATACAGCTTCGGAGCCACCTGTGGTAATGATAATATCGTCAACATCTACATGGATATTGAACTTAGCATAATATTTCACCAGTTTTTCGCGGAAACTCAGGATCCCTTCACTGGGCGAATATTCCAACACCTTCCGGTCGATATTCCGCGCCGCCTCCAGTGCCACTTCCGGAGTCGCCAGGTCGGGCTGTCCGATATTGAGGTGATACACTTTAAGACCTTTTGCTTTTGCTTGGTTGGCAAGCAGAACCAACTTCCTGATAGGAGAAGCAGGCATGCTGACTCCTCGTTGTGAAATATTAGGCATTCTATACTAATTTGTAAATATATCTGATTGTAATACTGTAAAATGCTACAAAAGTAACGCATATTGCGTGATTATACAAATTAAAGAAGGAGTTTATAGATTGGAACAGCCAGAGTTTACCAATTTCAAATTATTAGTTGTTCCTATTATCACCAGCGGGTATTTAAGAAATCGCAGGCCAGCCTTATACCCTGCAAGGGTTTAAGGCCAGGCGGCTATTGTTGGTCCCTTGTAGGGTTTAAGGCCGGGCTGCTGGTTTTCCCTGGTCAGATCCCCGGGCGGAGTGAATCTTTACTGGCGTGCATAGTAGAAATAAAGGCAGCCGGATCAACCGTTTTGATCTCCTCTTTCAACTGGGGCAGGTCTTTCCGTTCGGCAATGGTAAAATAATATCTTTCTCTTTTCCTTCATACATTCCCCGGCCATGCAGAAAGGTGCCCCGCATACCCATTTTATTTACAATAATATTTTTGATAGCTTCTGTTTGCCTGGAAACAACAAACACCGCCCGGTTAGGATTTTCCGCCTGGAACATCTCCACAATCTTTCCATATACAAAAATAGTAAACCATGAGTAAAGGGGTACGGCCCAATCCTGGAAAGCGATCAGCCCAAGCAGAACAACGGCCGAATCGATGATAATAATCACATTACTCACCTTCAGGTTGGAGTTATTGGCAATTACCCGTGCCAGCACATCGGTTCCGGCACTGGTACTATGCGCTTTGAAAATACAGGTTACCCCGATTCCCAGGATAGCACCACCATAGAAACAGGCTATAAAAGGATCATTTTCTACCAAAGGAACATTCCCTGTAAAATAAGAAAGCGTATCGGTAATAACCGAGATCAGCAGGAAGGTAACTACCGTTTTCGGCCCCGATTCCAATCCCAGCTTTTTTAAAGCTAACACCATCAACGGAATGTTAAAGCATAAAGCGGTAATCCCCAGTGGCAGGCCGTCGGGCATAAACGGAAACAGTCCTTCCGTAGCATAGTGTAAAACGATGGATATACCATATACCCCACCGGATACGATCTTATAGGGAGCTAAAAAGACAACATAACTAAAAGCCTGCAAAAAGCACCTATTATAATAAGAGAATAAGCACCTGTCCTCTTTTGCCAGGCGTATGGGGCAGCGTTTTTGTGTGGGTTCATATATATGTCAGGCTCAGGGTTTGTATCAAATGTTCACTACCGGCAAAGGTATATAAAAAAAGAAGAGATTACATACACAAAGGATGCAATCTCTTCTAAATCTCTTACCTCTTCTCTGCCGGTCAACACTCGTTTTATTCCGGCGGAAAATGCTGTATTATAACTCCACACTGCTTAACATGCGATTATTGTTGTGAGTAACATTCAATAAAGTCACATATTTGCGGTACTGCTCAGGAGTAAGGGCCTGTTTCATCAATTTCAGGTTGCCATAAATAGCCTGGTGCATTCTTTTGTCGCGCAATTTCGCATTACCCCGCAGGCTTTGTTTCTGCATATCCATGAAATACTCATTGATATTAGCAACCTCTTCTACCTGATAAGGAGCCAGTTCCAGATAGTAGCTTAACTTCTCGAAGTTAATAGCGAAAGGCTCTTTGTTCACTTTGTTCTGGTTTCCCTGTGCAAAACTTGTTGCTACACTCATTAATACGACTACTAGAGTCAATCCTAAACGTTTCATAATTAATTTACCTTAAATTGTTAAACCTAAACTTTAATAACCTAAACCTAATTCAAAAGCTTTTTGCTTTTATTTTTTCTTTTTGATACTGCAAATATAAAAATATGTTTTAAAACAGTATTATTTAATAGGCGTAAAATTTGTTAACAAATATCAAATTGACCAACTTTTAACATTTAAGCCACCATTTTGAAACATTTTTGAAATATTTCTGACAAATCACCAACACAAAGATACATAAAAATAGCTTTTTGATACATAATTCTTGCCACAAAAGAAAAAAGGATAGCAGGTAAAGAAAGCTTAATACACCGAATATAGAGATTAACCGGATAATAAGGATTTTGCTGTTTCCTGATAAAAACGGATCAGGAAGTAAAACCCGTAGGGTTTGTTCACTCCTTTAGCAGATTATGCCTGGCATACGAAGGCCGTACCCGGTATACATATATAAATAAAGAGAGCAAACAGTATAAATAAAGAGAGCAAACAGGCAATACTTCCTGCCAGGTAGATATAGGAGATATCAGCATGGGCAGTAATATAGCCGGCAGTGAGCATACCCAACCTCATCCCCAGGTCAAAAGAGGTAAGATAGGTAGAGGTAGCCGTTCCGCGCATCTCCGGAGTAGCCACGTTGACAAACAAGCACTGGAAAGCAGGCACATTAATCCCAAAGCCCGTACCGATTAACCAGGCACAGGTAAAGAACACATACGTACTATGCCACAGGGCAAATACAGCAAATACACAGGTCAGCAACAACAACGAGCAGACCGCAACCGTATGGATCTTCCCCGAGTCGACCAGCCGCCCGGAAACCAGGCGGGCCATCCCGACCCCTAGGGCCATCAGGATAAAGAAATAACCCGGATCGGCTATTCCGGTCTCTTTACCATATAATACTACAAAAGAGATCACCATCCCATAAGGGACTGCACTTAATGTATAAGCAAGCGCAGTAGGTAATGCCTTTACCAAAATAAGACGGTCGAACGAAAAACGAGGACGTGCCCCTCTCTCCCGCTTCGGATAGTTAATCAACAGTACCGACCCGACCCCGGCAAAAGCGATCAGCAACCCGGTCCATACATTTACAGAAAAGCCATATTGGTTATAGACTGCTACTGCAATCAGCGGAGCCAGCGACATCACCAGGTTAATAGACAATCCGTAAAAGCCCATCCCTTCGCCACGGCGTGCCGAAGGGATCACATCAATCGCGATCGTATTCCCCGAAACAGAGGTCAATCCCATAAACCCTCCCTGTAAAAAAACGTACCAGCATAATCAATACCGCAGTACTCACTACCAGGTAACCGGCAAACATAGCGGCAAACAGCGTAAACGCCAGCAGGTACAGCATCTTTCTGGAAAAGCAATCCACCAGATAGCCTGAAAACGGGCGTACGCACATCACCCCCCCACCGTATAGCAGGATAAGATCAGCCCGGCCTGTGCGGCACTCATACCCAACCCCTCTGTAAGGTACAGCGGCATGGTAGGTAATAACATATAAAAAGAGAGGTTCATCAAAAAATAGGAGACACAGCACTGGATAAAGTTACGGTTCCAGAGTACCGGCCTATTCCTCTTTAATTGTTCCATAAGCATGTGGCCGGGTTACGCTTCCCGGCGAAGGATTATCACGCCAGTTCGCTCAGTTCCAGCCAGCGCATCGTTTTTTCGTCGATCTCATCCATAACCTTTGCGATACGGTCTACTTTCGCCAACAGGTCGTCGTTTGTTAATGTACCGCTACTCAGGGCGGCTTCGAGTGTATTCTTTTCTTCTTCCAGGGTGGCTATTTCCGTTTCCAACGATTCAAACTCCCTACGTTCTTTGAAGGTAAGTTTTTTCTTCTGCTCACTGGCAGGGCGGTTGGACCGGGTATCGGTAACAGGCTGTTTCTGGCGGCTGGCGGCTGCAACGGCTGCCGCTTCTTCCTTAGCCAATTGATCTTTCGCCTCTTTCCAATCGCGGTATTGGCTATAATTGCCGGGAAAATCCTGGATATCTGCATTCCCGTGGAATATCATCAGGTGATCTACCACCTTATCCATAAAATAGCGGTCGTGTGAAACAACGATCAGGCAACCTTTAAACTCTTTCAGGTAATCTTCCAGGATATTCAGGGTAACGATATCCAGGTCGTTGGTTGGCTCATCCAGTACCAGGAAGTTGGGGTTACGCATCAATACCGTACACAGGTACAGGCGGCGCTTCTCTCCCCCACTCAGTTTATATACATAATTATGCTGCTTTTCCGGTGGGAATAAAAAGTGGTTCAGGAATTGGGAAACACTCAACTTATTCCCATCACCCAGATCCACATACTCGGCAATATCCTGTACGACATCAATCACCTTCATCTGCTCATTAAAGGCGAGGCCATCCTGGCTGTAATATCCGAAACGGACGGTTTCGCCAATATCGAACTGGCCGCTATCGGGTGCAACCTCTCCCATCAGCATTTTGATAAAGGTAGATTTACCGGTACCGTTATTGCCGACGATACCCATCTTTTCATACCGAGCAAAGGTATAATTGAAATCTTCTACGATTTTCAGGTCGCCAAACCGTTTCGAAACATGTTCGGCCTCAAATATTTTCGAACCAATATAAGACGACTTCACGCCCAGGTTCACATTCCCGGTGTCGCGGCGTTGTTTAGCCTTCTTCTCCAGTTCATAAAAAGCATCGATACGGTATTTGGCTTTGGTGCCCCGGGCCTGCGGCTGGCGGCGCATCCAGTCCAATTCCTTTCGGAAAAGATTATTGGCGCGTTCCATCTCCGTATTCAGTGATTCCATCCGCTCCTGCCTTTTTTCCAGATAATAACTATAATTCCCTTTATACTGGAACACCTGCTGGCGGTCTATCTCGATAATCTCATTACATACCCGGTCGAGGAAATACCGGTCGTGCGTAACCATCAGGATACTGATATTGGCGCGGCCCAGGTAGTTTTCCAACCATTCGGTCATCTCAAGGTCGAGGTGGTTGGTAGGCTCGTCGAGGATAATCAGCTCCGGTTCGGTAATCAACACGTTGGCCAGTGCCACCCTTTTCAACTGTCCGCCGGAGAGGTATTCTACCTTCTGGTCGAAATGAGTGATCTTCAGTTGCAAAAGGATCTGCTTGGCTTTCTGCTCATAATCCCATGTCTTGAGGGTATCCATTTTCAGCAGCACCTCTTCCAGTCCGGCATGGTCATCGCTTTGCATGATCTGCTCATACTCGGCGATCAGGCGTACCGTTTCATTATTGGAATAGAAGCAGGCCTGCAAAACCGTAAGCCCTGCCGGATATTCGGGCGATTGCTCCAGATAGCCTACCCGCAGGCCATTCCAAAACACAACTACCCCGCTATCATAATCTTCCTTACCGGCAATGATATTCAGCAAAGTGGTTTTACCGGCACCATTCTTTGCAATCAGCCCTAATTTCTGCCCCTGGGCAATCCCAAAGGTTATATTTTCGAACAGAACCAGGCTGCCAAAGCTTTTGGTCAGCCCGTCTATCTGCAGGTAACTTATCATATTTTGTTAATATTTGGAGTACAAAGATACGAAACTATTGCAAGAATACAGTTTTTGTTTTCAGTATCATCCTATTTTCATTTAAAACCAAAAATAAACCTGTTTTACCTAACTGCGGTTTATTTGTTTATCTATATTTGCACGGTTTTTCGTATTTACTAATTAAAAACAACAACTATGATAATCAGTATCATTATTATTTTTCTCATAGGTTACCTATTAATAGCACTCGAACATCCTATACAGGTTAACAAAGCCGGAACCGCCTTGCTTACCGGCACTATTTTATGGGTAATTTATACCTTTGCCGCCCCCGGGCTGATTCCTGATGTGTCCCTGCACGAATTTAATGAATTTATCAGCTTTACACCGGGATTGGCTTCCCTCCCATTTACAGAACAATGCAGGCACTTTGTTGTGGAATCGCAAGTATTGGATAGTATAGGCGATATCTCTGAAACTCTGATTTTCCTGATAGGTGCCATGATCACCGTAGAACTGATTGATACACATGGCGGATTCCTGTTTATTACCAACCGCATCACCACCCGTAAAAAGCGTAAATTATTACTGATCATCTCCATAATTACCTTTTTTATGTCGGCCTTACTCGATAACCTGACCACTTCTATCATAATGATTATGCTGGTCAGGAAACTGATCGGGAACTACTGGGAGCGATGGGTATTCGGAAGTATCATTATCATAGCAGCCAACAGCGGGGGTGCCTGGTCGCCAATCGGCGATATTACTACCATCATATTATGGGTAAAAGGAAATATATCTGCAGGAGCAATCATACTCCATCTGTTACTACCTTGTATTGCATCTGTAGTGGTGCCTGTCGGAATCCTTATGCGTTACCTGCACGGAGAGGTTACCCCTCCCAACGAACTTACGGAAGATGAAAACAGCGAATTATTGAAAGAACTGAAAACAAAAGAAAAGCTGTTGATCCTTATCATAGGGGTACTTTGCCTGATTATGGTTCCTATATTCAAAACGATCACGCATCTTCCCCCTTTTATGGGCATATTACTGGGTGTGGGGATTTTATGGGTTTTCACCGAATTAATGTATAGCCGGCACGATGTTTCGGAAGAACAGAAGTTACAGCTTTCGAAGGTAGTCAGGCGAATTGATGGGGCAACCCTACTCTTTTTCCTGGGAATATTACTGGCAGTAGACGTTTTGCGTTATAGCGGTATCCTTAATTCGTTTGCGGTTTTACTGGACGAAAAAATCAGAAATGTATATGCAGTTAACCTCATTATCGGAGCGCTTTCAGCGATTGTTGATAATGTACCACTGGTGGCCGGTACCATCGGCATGTATCCCATAGCGACGGAGGCCATGGTAACCGCTTCGGCCGATCCGGCTTATCTTACTTACTTCATACAGGACGGTATTTTCTGGCAATTCCTCGCTTACTGTGCCGGCGTAGGAGGTAGTATGTTAATTATCGGTTCAGCAGCCGGCGTGGTGGTGATGGGATTAGAAAAGATCAATTTTATCTGGTACTTCAAGCATATCACCCTACTGGCAGCAGCCGGTTATTTAAGTGGTGCAGTAGTTTATATGCTGCAAGGTTTTATCTTTTAGAAGGGGTAAAAAACAACTTTTAATCCCGAAAGACAGGCAGATAATATTTATTTATGAAATATTTAGCCTGTCTCTTATTATCTTTGTAAGCATAAATTTATATAAGAACTAAAATGAATATTATTTCCAGACTATTCAAGAAAAAAGATAATGAAGAGCATGCGGCTGCCGGTAAAGGTTCGGTAGAGGAGTTTGTAACCCTTATCCGTGTGTATTACCAGGCGGTGATTGCTTCGCAGTTGGGTATAACCAACCTGAATGTATTGTCGGACCTGGCCCTGTTCAAACGGATGCTAAAAATCTCAACCCAGCATGGCCGGTTAGGGCTGGCTGAAAAGTCGGCTGCCCGCAAAGTAATGATGCGGGACTATGGCCTGAGTGAAGAGTTCTTCAAAGAGATAGATAATTCGGTTAAAAAAAACTGTAAGAAACAACAGGACGTACAAGCTTACTTTTTCCTTTTCCAGGGATTTTGTAATGATTTGTTTGCCCTGATGGATAACCTGATGCAGTGGAAATTCCGTTTCTCTATCCTGGTAAAGAAACTACTTTACAAGATGACAGCTAAAACGATCAACGATATCCTTACCAAATCGGAATGGAAAGAGATCAGTGTGCAGAAAGCAGCCTGGAGCGTGAAAAAATACAAAGAGAAACTGGGTCTTTCAGAGCAGTGGATGACCGATTTCGTATATACGGTTGTCCTGACAGCACGCGAAGACAGCAAGCGTTCGCGTAAAAAGAAAAAGGAGGATTAATCCCGCAGGGGCCAAAGGTTTGATATTGACTGGGTCTGAGGGTTTAGTCCCAGCGGGACGGTCTATCCAGCCCAGTACGAAGTGCTGGGTGATTGATGTGTAGTGTGTTGAGTCCTGTAAGGACGGCATAGTAAAGCATAGTAAATATGTAATATACTGGATTTTTTATGCCGTGCTTTGGCTAAGGCCGACCTATGGTTCAGCACTCCGATATTATTACACTTTATTACCCAGGGCGATGCCCTGGGCTAGGGTAGACTGTCCTTCCAGGACTTAAAAATATTCCGACCACGACCGGATTAATTTTGTTATTAAAATAAAAGAGAATAATGAGCCGTTTATTGCTGGAATATCCGAAATGCAGCACCTGCCGGAATGCTAAAAAGTGGCTGGATGCACATGGAGTAACCTACACCGACCGCCATATCATTGATACCCCTCCCACTGTGGAAGAGATCACCGAATGGTACAAACGCAGCCAGTTACCCCTGAAAAGTTTTTTCAATACCAGCGGACTGGTATATAAGGAGCTGGGACTAAAAGATAAACTGCCTGTCATGCCGGAGGAAGAGCAACTGGCTCTGCTGGCATCTAACGGGAAACTGATCAAGCGCCCACTATTGGTCAGTGATACTTCCGTATTGGTAGGTTTTAAAGAGCAGGAGTGGGAAAAAAATCGTATAAAAACCAACTGCATATGACACTACAGGAAAAGCCAACCGAACTGCATCCGCTGGGATATTTCCTGCCGGAGAATACCCGGTTGCTGATGCTGGGCAGTTTTCCTCCGGCACGGCAACGCTGGTCGATGAACTTCTACTATCCGAACATACAAAATGATATGTGGCGTATCATGGGCCTGTTGTTCTATAATGATAAAGACCATTTTATCATACCCGGCAAAAAAGCCTTCAGCGAAGAAAAAGCCCGCGCCTTTTGTATAGAGAAGGGCATCGGGATCGGTGATACGGCCGAAGAGATCATCCGGCTGAAAGATAATGCTTCGGATAAATTTCTGGAGGTGGTTAAACCATTGGATGCGCAAAGGGTATTCAATCAGATACCTCATTGTACAGCGGTTGTTATTACCGGACAAAAAGCAATGGATACCTTCCTTTCGGTGGTTCCGGCTACTGAGCCTAAAGTAGGTGAGTATACCACCTTTTTATTCGGGGGAAGGGAGATGCAGTTATACCGTATACCCTCCTCTTCACGTGCCTATCCGCGGCCTTTGGAAGAAAAGGCGGGGTATTATGGGAAGATGTTCAGGGAGATTGGGTTGTTGTAATATTATTTACCGGAAATTATAAAAGAAATTGGAACACGGAGGCACAGAGACACGGAGTTTTTAATTATTTGAAAATAATGGCTCCGTGTCTCTGTGCCTCCGTGTTCAATATTATATTCAGGCGAAAAGATTTGTCACTCACCCGCAATGGAAATAAGCCATCACCAGGTTCATCATCTTTTCCGGGCTATTCTCTACCTCTTTTCGCAGGTCGAGGTCGTTATATCCCTTTAGCTTGTGGATGATCCCATCGATCATACTTGGGCTGAACACATTGTATTTTTCGTAGATAGTGCGTTGTTGTTGCAGGCAGTTGGCCGAAGCAGCGCAACTATCGGGTAATTGTTCCAGGCCGGTCAGTTTGTGTTTATTCTCTTCCTTATGGATATTTACATTTACATAGGTCTTCTCTGCTACTTCCAGTGCATTTTCCATTTCAAAGCCATACCGGCAGGCGACTGCCAGACCTGCGATTAACTGGTAGACATCTGCCGAGCCATCCGGCGAACGCATCTCTACCGTTTGCTTTTGAGTGGTATCGTAGTGAGAGGGAGTTTCCAGCGGATTAGCCAGAGCACACATATCTGTTTTGCCTGTCCAGCCCAGCGGAACCCTTACCAGCACCGAGCGGTTGCGGTCGCCCCAGCAGATATTGGTCGGGGCTTCCTGATGGGGTACCAGCCTGAAATAGGAGGTTGGATTGGTATTGCCGAAAGCCGTAATAGAGGGAGCCAGCTTCATTATACCGGCAATGGCTTTACGGGCTGTTTCCGACAATTCCCCGTTTGCCAGCATCTGGTTACGGCCGTCTTTCATAATACGCATATGGACATGGAGCCCGGAACCGGCTTTTCCAACGGTGATCTTCGGGGCAAAGGTAACATCATAATTATAAACATTTGCCAGGTTACGGATGATCCATTTAGCCACCACCAACTGGTCGGCAGCCTCTTCCGCGGGTAACGACAGGAATTCAATTTCATTCTGCTCATATACTTTGCCGTTCAAGGTAAAGTTCCCTACTTCCGAATGGCCATATTTGATCTGTCCGCCCGCCTGGGCAATATACTCCATACATTCTACCCGGAAATCATTAAACTTGGCATAGGGGCCCGACTCGTGATATCCACGCTGGTCAGTTGCCGGAAAATGCTCCAAGCTCTCGTCAATCACGTAATACTCCAGTTCACCCATGGCTTCAAATTCCATACCGGTTACTTCGGTAAACGCCCGGCAGGCTTTGTGAAGCGTATACTCCGGCGAACTTTCCAGGGGTTGCCCGTCTTTATTAAAATAGGAACAGAGCAGGCTTAAGGTTGGGATGCCGACAAACGGATCGACAAACGCTGTCCGGAAGCGCGGCACCACATACAGGTCGCTGCTGCCTGCCTCTATAAAAGAGAAGAGGCTCGAACCGTCCACCCGCTCCCCGCAGGTGAGGATGGCATCGAGATAGGCCATATCGTTGATAACGAAATTGAGGGTTTTCAATCTCCCGTTGCCTGCCGGATACATAAAGTTGATCATTTTAATACCGTGGTCGGCAATGTACGTAATGATGTCGGCCTTCGTGAATTCGGCCGCCGGCTTTTTCAGGTACTCCACCAACCGGTTGGAGTTCATTTGCAATTTGTTTTTCATGTTTTTTGTTGATTGTCGGTTATCTATTCTTTCCACTAAAACTCGTCTACTTGCAGGTCGGTACGGAATTGGTCTAAGCGGGCCTGCAAACGGGCTGCTACCTCCTGGTAGGCAGGATCGCCATATACATTATTTATTTCGGCCGGATCTTTTTCCAGGTCATACAATTCATTACAGTTAATGGCGGCATCCTTTCCATTGCCTTCGCCGTAAAAATGGATCAGTTTATAACGGCTGTCGCGCACGCCATCGTGGCGGCGTACCTGATGGATAGCAGGATAATCATAATAATGATAATAGAGGTATTCGCGCCAGCCGGCGGGCGTAGTTCCCGACAGCAACGGAAGAATAGAAGTACCCTCCATATATTCAGGTTTTTCCAGCCCGGCGGCTGCCAGATAGGTGGGGGCATAATCAATATTCTATACCAAAGCATCACAAACGCCTCCCCGTTGCACCTGTCCCGGATGGCGGATGATCAGTGGCGTACGGAACGACTCTTCATACATAAACCGTTTGTCGAACCAGCCATGTTCTCCCATATAGAAACCCTGGTCGGATGTATACACAATCAGTGTATTCTCCATCAGGCCCTCTTTTTCGAGGTAATCCAATAAGCGTCCCACCTCATCGTCGATTGTTTTAATACACCTGAGGTAATCTCTGAGGTAACGCTGGTATTTCCATTGGAGTAGGTCGTCACCCGTTAGTTTGCGGTCAATAAACTCCCGGTTAACGGGGCCATACGCCGCATGCCATGCCTCGCGCTGCTTCGGGTTCATCCGTTCCAGCCCGGCAATCCAGCTATTCATATGCGGATCGTTACTATACGGGGCTACATTCCGTAACTCATCCACTTTCAAATCATACACGATCGTCATATCATTTTCGATACGCATCTCCTGGGTACGGGCGGCATCACAACGGGTAGCATACGCATCATAGAAAGTTTCCGGATAAGGGAATTCCACATCCTCATATAAGGTAAGGTATTTGGGTTCAGGCATCCAGTTGCAGTGAGGAGCCTTGTGATGCACCAATAAACAGAAAGGTTTATCTTTCTCCCGGTGGTCGAGGAATTCGATCGCATGGTCGGTGGTAAGTGTAGTGGCATATCCCTCTTCTTTGATATATTTACCGTTACTGTTTTTGCTCCGGAACTCCGGGTTGTAGTAATCTCCCTGATCCCATAGGATATGATAATAGTCAAACCCTTTAGGCTCACACTGCATATGCCATTTACCCACGACACCGGTCTGGTAGCTGTGTTGTTGTAAAATTCAGAGAAGAAAACCTTCGTGGTATCAATTCCTTTTCCTAACTGGCGTTGTCCGTTCTGGTGGCTATAGAGGCCGGTGATGAGGCAGGCATGGCTCGGAGTGGATAAAGAGTTTTCGACAAAAGCTTTGGTGAACAGCATTCCTTCCCCGGCGAGGCGGTCTATATTGGGGGTAGGCGCCAGTTGCGAGATGGGATAACCGTAGGCACTGATCGTCTGGAACGAATGGTCGTCGGTCATAATATGGATAATATTCAAAGGTTTCTGTTCCGAACTTTGTTGCCCGTTTGAACATGCAGCGAATAAAGCCAGTGGGATAGAGAGGCATCCCATGCCTGATAAAGCGTTCATAAATTTAGTTTACTGAGGTTGATAATCAGAAAATGGTTAACGTTCAATCACAAATATAGGAACTTTGGCCGGAAACAGAAAGCAGAAAAGGAAAATTCCCTGAAAAGCCTGCTGTTGTAAAAATGCAGAAACCAAACGAAGTAAAACTATGTTATAGAATATATCATTCACTTTTAAAACGTAAAATTATGTGCGAAAAATGTCGTAACCTGGCTCAGAAATTAGCTGAATGTGCAGTTACCTGTAACAACTGTTTCAACAGATGCCTTGACGAAGAGGATGTAAAAATGATGAAAGAATGTATTCGCCTCGATAAAGAGTGTTCTACGATCTGTTCTACCACGATTGGCATGCTGGCTGAAACAACACATTTCAAAAAAGAGCTTATCATGGTTTGCAAAAACATTTGTATGGCTTGTGCCGACGAATGCCGCAAATACCAGATGATGGATCATTGCATGGAATGCGCCGATGCGTGTGATAAATGTGCACAGGCATGTGATGATTTTCTAAAACAGTAATTTCAAAACTACCTTCAGGGATAACAGGCAACCGGGTAGTACTTTTATACTACCCGGTTGCCTGTCTTTATTTAAAGTAAAAAATCCGGCAAAAACTTTCTCCCGGCTCCTTGTCCTATATCCTTTTCACTACCAGAACCTTGTATGTCTCAACCTGCCTACTACAGGGCTGAGACCGCTTCCTGCGTGTAAACAAAATAAAAAAACAGTTGGATTTCTAAATTATTCCACTACTTTTGCACTCGCAATACGGAAGTAGCTCAGTTGGTAGAGCACTGGTCTCCAAAACCAGGTGTCGGGAGTTCGAGCCTCTCCTTCCGTGCATTTCTCTCCATATATTTCCAGCATGGCTGGTAAACAATCCATACCAAAAGTTTTTTCTCAAAACATCTGTCACAAATTCCATTCATCTGTCACATCTGGGGGGCATCTGTCACGCTTTTGGCTATTTATCATTCAAAATAGAGAATTTTACTGGTGTTCGTTTGCCCTATACTCATTTACTCATTACAAGCTATCTGGCTATTCTCCAAAACAACTAAAAACAAACAGCCTCAGTTCCCCGCGCAGGGTTGTTAAGTTCTCTCCCTTTTAGTCCTGCAAGGACGACCTATCCTAGCCCAGTACGTAGTGTTGGGTTACACGTTTACCCTCTCACCCAGGAGTCCTGTAAGGACGGCATAATTTATAGGCTATTGATTAATTGGTATTTTTATTATGTCGTCCTTACAGGACTCTCTTTACTTATTACCTATAACCCAGGGCTGTGCCCTGGGCTGGGATATACCGTCCTTGCAGGACTAAATACTAAAATAAGAGAATTTAACACCCCTACCGCGTAGGCGGCAACCGTAGGCCGGCCTCAGTTCCCCGCACAGGCGGAGATCGTAGGTCAGCCTTAGCCAATCGCACCGGAACTGTCTGTTTTAGTATTAAAAACAGAAAAATAGGGTCTGCTCCAATGCGGTCCCCGCCTGCGCGGGGAACTGGCAGCGTGCTGATTTATAAACCTCTACCTATCTGCAAAATCTATCGGCCAAGACTACTTTCTGATGATGCGCCTGTAGGATTCAGCAAACATGTAGGATTACACCTCATTCTATTACCCAAAACCTTTTATGTATTCAAATGTTTATAATATAAAATGATTATCCGCATAATGTCCGTTGATTTATTGAACATCATATGA
>JAJPZJ010000044.1 GCA_021204405.1 Tannerellaceae bacterium
ATTCATATGATGTTCAATAAATCAACGGACATTATGCGGATAATCATTTTAATTATTCGTTAAAATAAACCGGCCGCTATTTTCCGCGCTTCCGTATCTGTTGCAACATAATCGTCATATTGCGGCAATTTTATAAAGGTAGCCTGTGCCATTGTTTTTTCTATGACTTCACTCATTTGCAGGAACCCGATCTTATCCTGCAAAAAAGCAGCTACTACCACCTCATTGGCTGCATTCAGCACACAAGGCATATTTCCACCCTGACGGATCGCTTCATAAGCAAAAGCCAGGTTACGGAAGCGTTCCATATCCGATTCCTCAAAAGTAAGTTGATTATATACTTTGAAATCAAGCCGGGGTGCTTTACTAACCAATCTTTTCGGATACGAGAATGCATAACTGATCGGCAACTTCATATCGGGAATTCCCAATTGAGCCATTACCGCACCATCCTCAAATTGTACCATTGAATGGATAATAGATTGGGGATGTACCAACACCTCTATCTGGTCGGGAGAAAGACCAAACAGCCATTTGGCTTCGATCATCTCAAACCCTTTATTCATCATCGAAGCCGAATCGATGGTTACCTTTGCTCCCATATTCCAGTTGGGATGCTTCAACGCCTGTACCTGAGTAACTGTTGCCAATTCTGCTGCCGTGTAGATGCGGAAAGGACCGCCCGAAGCAGTCAGAATAACTTTTTCTACCCTGTTTTCCCATTCTCCTGCCAAACATTGGAAAATAGCTGAATGTTCGGAATCGACAGGTAAAACAGGTACTTTATATTCCTGTGCCAGTGAGGTAATCAACTCGCCGGCAACTACTAATGTTTCTTTATTGGCAAGGGCAATCGCCTTGCCTGCCTTAATAGCCGAAATAGTAGGCTGCAAACCGGAGTAGCCCACCATAGCGGTAAGTACCATATCAATCGGTTCGGCTTGTACCACCTGTGCAATCGCATCAGCGCCCGCCCATACTTTGACAGGCAGGTCTTCCAGCGCCTCTTTCAGTTCCGGATACTTCTGCTCATTGGCAATAACCACCACTTCAGGCATAAACTTCCGGGCCTGATTAATCAACAGGTCTACCTGGCTATTGGCTGTCAGGGCATATACCTCAAACAAACCGGCATGCTCCTCTACTACTTCAAGAGCCTGTGTACCGATCGAACCGGTAGAACCTAATATGGCTAAATTTCTTTTCATCAAAAAGCTATATATTCTTCGGGATTTACCGGAGCTCCCCTGTACCACAATTCAAAATGGAGATGCGGGCCGGTAGACAGCTCCCCTGTATTTCCAACTAAAGCAATCGCTTCGCCGGCAACCACCTGGTCACCCACTTTCCTCAATAATAGTTCATTATGCTTGTAAATAGAGATAAATCCATTTTTATGTTGTAATTGGATCACATTCCCATAGTTCGGGTCAAAGCCGGTATAAACCACCGTTCCATCCAATGTTGCCACCACACTTTCGTTCGGGGTAGCAATCAGGTCTATTCCATAATGACGGATGTCCGTTTCATACCGGGCGGAGATCAACCCGTTCACCGGTTTATAGAAAAAGACACCATCTGCCGGTGGCGTATTCGTATGTAAAACCCCCAGGTTATACTTTTCCTCCTCTTCAAAAGTACGTACAAAATCCGCTTCAACGACACTACGGGGTATCTCAAAATCGGAACGTACCTGTGCCAGCGAATCAATCTCACGGATCGAATCCAGCACCATCGTTCCCGAAAGAATACCAGCTACATTATCCAGATAGAGCGATTGGATGGCTATCATCCGCTCGAGTGAATCAGCCCGCAAAGCATTTCGTACGATCTCTTTCCGGACTTCTACATCCAGGTAGCCCGGCAGGTAATTACGGATGGGAGAGATCACAATAATAAAAGCCGTAAGTGAAATAAGTAGAAAGGCAAATACAACCAATACAATAAAAGCAGAAAGCTGGGACAAGCGGAACGACCAAACCTCCTCCAATGTATTTTCATTGAAAAAAGAAAGTTTGTATTTGAACCTTATCTGATTCCAGAACCTTCTGGCTTTATTCTTTTTCTGCTTTTGTGTCATATATCAGATATCAAAAGAGGCTTTTGTGTAGGTAACTGCACCGGGTTTACAGGTCAAGTACTCCTTCCGGTAGGGTAAGGGTAAGGGAACGGGCAGTATGATCTGCAGCTTCGATAAACTCTTCGGCAACAGGTATTAATACTTCTTTGCCCTCCCGGTCAATACTAAAAAGTACGTTCATCGTACTTTCATCCACATCCGTAACAGGGCCAATCTTTCCCAATACCGTATCTATTACAGTATATCCGATAAAATCTTCCCAGGCAAGTTCTTTTTGCAGTTCACCCCCTTCGAGTTCCGTCAACGGATAAAAGACATCTTTATTGGCAAACCGGGCGGCAGCGACTTCATCATTTATATTTTCGAGTTTAACCAAAATCACATTATCTGTTTTATAACGATATTCCTCTACATAGAAAGGAACCAGGATCCCTTCCATATCACAAACCAGATAAGGCTCTGCGGAAGCATCCAACACATCATACCGGGTAACCAGCGAAACTTCCCCTTTTATTCCATGGGGCTTTGCAAAATAACCGATCTTTATTACTTCTTCTTCTCTTATCATATATTCGTTTAAAGCCTGGTAATCCGTGCCCCAATATTATTTAACCGTTTATCAATCTCCTGATATCCCCTGTCTATTTGCTCGATATTATGAATCCGGCTGGTGCCTTCCGCACTTAAAGCAGCAATCAGCAGGGCAATACCTGCACGTATATCCGGTGAAACCATGTTGGCCGCCCTCAATTTATGGTGATGCCCTCTTCCGATCACCGTGGCACGGTGTGGGTCACAAAGAATAATCTGGGCTCCCATATCAATCAGTTTATCAACAAAGAAAAGCCGGCTTTCAAACATCTTCTGATGGATCAGTACACTGCCTTCTGCCTGAGTAGCCACTACCAGGAATACACTCAGCAGGTCGGGCGTTAAACCAGGCCAGGGTGCATCTGCAATAGTCATAATAGAACCATCAATAAACGTATCGATCTGGTAAGAGGTATGTTCAGGGATGTAGATATCATCACCATGCTGTTCAACTGTAATTCCTAACCGGCGGAATGCATCCGGGATAATACCCAGGCTCTCATAACCGGTATTTTTAATGGTGATCTCCGAACAGGTCATGGTAGCCATACCAATAAAACTACCGATCTCTATCATGTCCGGCAGGAGCCGGTGCGTAGTACCATGTAAACTGTCCACACCCTGGATAACCAATAGGTTGGAACCAACACCTGAAATCCTGGCATCCATCGCATTCAGCATTTTACAAAGCTGTTGCAGGTAAGGTTCACAGGCTGCATTGTAAATGGTGGTTTCTCCTTCCGCTAGTACGGCAGCCATTATAATATTGGCTGTACCGGTTACAGAAGCTTCATCGAGCAGCATATAAGTACCTTTCAGCCGTTTAGCCTCAATCTCATAGATTTGCCGCTCTGTATTATATTCAAAAGAGGCTCCCAGCTTCTGAATCCCAACAAAATGCGTATCCAGGCGCCGGCGTCCGATCTTATCCCCTCCCGGTTTTGGAATCAGAGCTTTGCCGAAACGGGCTACCAGCGGGCCTACGATCATAACCGATCCACGCAGGGAACTACTCCGGCGTATAAAATCTTCTGTTGCCAGATAATCCAGGTCTACCTCATCTGCCTGGAAAGTATAGGTATCCGGAGCCGGATGCTCTACCTTTACCCGCATATCACGTAACAACTGGATCAGGTTATTTACATCCAGGATATCGGGTATATTCTGGATAGTTACCAACTCAGGTGTGAGCAACACGGCACAGATAACCTGCAAGGCCTCATTCTTTGCACCCTGTGGAGTAATCTCACCCGATAACCTGTAGCCTCCCTCTATTACAAAAGAGCTCATCGGTTCTTACGTGTGTAATTTTTCTTATTATTGGTGTTGTTGGTATTCCGGGCCAATATATTCCGGCTTTCGGTAAGTTTGTATTCTTCCTCGTTCAAAACGATCTGTCCACCTGAGAGTTCACTCAGGTCTTTAAATATCTTCCGGTCGTCTACCGACTCTTTATTCCAGGCCAGGAACAACTTTTTCATCTGGGTAGCCACTAACTTAATCAGATGATCTTTTTCCGGGCCTGCTTCCAGTTCGTTGGCTTTCCGGATCATCTTTTCCAATGTCTTACCATAATGGCGGTAACGGATATTGCAATTATTATAAGGTAAACGCTCCGGCCGGGCATATAAATTTTCTTTCTTTATGATCTCATACGGATAATCAATATCCAGTTTAAAATCGGCCATAATTGCCAGGTGATCCCATAAAATATGTTTGAAATCATTCACATCCCGTAAGTGTGGGAACATATTTCCCATGATGTTAATGATTGAATTGGCGCAACGCATGCGTTCTTCTTTATCCTGTATCTGTACACAATAATCAACCATATTCTGGATATTGCGTCCATACTCAGGCATAACTAACTTTTTTTCTTCCGTATTATATTTCATTCTTATTCGCGGTTTTAAACCTATAAAGTTAAAGATTATAATTTATTTTTACGAACCACCGGAATAAAAAAGGTTAATAAAATAAACGTGTGTAAAAAGTCTGCTTACAAAAAAACAGCGAAACAAGAATGACCAATAAACTAAACGAAGTGTTCCCCGCGTAGGCGGGGATCGCAAAGACACTATCTCTCGTTCCTTATTTATATTCTATACGGGCTGTTTTAATGCGGTCCCCGCCTACGCGGGGAACATATTCAGGCTTTTAACACACGCTATAAAATAAAACAGTATTTTTACGTGTATTTATTTTGATAATGCATTGATTACTTCCAGGTTGGCTTTCCTCAAAGCATCTTCATTCATCTTTATTACTTTACGGTCGTAAGTCATCACACCGTTTATCTCGCCTTCCATATCAGTAGTCTGGGTATAAACAGCGGCCGAAAAACCTCTTTTTACCATATCCCTCAGCGAGTTGGCATACTCCACATACTGGCGGGTTACCTCATCACTGTTTTTAAACTGTACATAGCCCCAGTTGCGGTCGTTCATCCACAAGTGGCCATCCAATGGTAAACCAATACCACCATATTCACCCAGTACATTCACCCGCTGCGGGTCTGTCAGTTTCATTTCAGGCCCCGGATAATGGTGGATATCCAACATATCACCACACGCACGGTGGTTACCTCCACTGGCCGGGTTCACCAGGCGGGAAGGATCATACGCCTTTGTCTATTCGGCTACCCGTTCGGTATCAAACTGTCCCCATGCTTCGTTGAAAGGCACCCATACCACTATCGAAGGACTGGAGATAAGGAAATCCATAATTTCTTTCCATTCTTCATAGAAATTAGCTTTCGACTGTTCCGTACGTTTCTTATCGGTACCACCATTATATCCATGCATATCCCATTGGTTACCACCCATATCGCCACTAGGCATATCCTGCCATACCAGGATACCTCTTCCCGGTCGCAATGATAATACCAGCGGGCCGGTTCTACCTTCACATGCTTGCAGATCATATTGTATCCCCAATCTTTTGTCTTTATAATATCATACAACAGCGCTTCATCCGTAGGAGCAGTATATAATCCGTCAGGCCACCAGCCCTGATCAAGCGGGCCGAAGTGGAATACATCCCGGTTATTTAGCTGCATACGCATAATACCGTCGGCATCCCGTGCGGTTGAGATTTTATGGAAAGCCGTATAAGAATCTACCTTATCTACAATTTTGCCCTGATCTGAAACCACTACCTGCAAATCGTACAAATAAGGATTGTCAACATCCCACAATACAGGGTTGTCAACACCTAACCGCAATTCATTACCCTGGATACCTTTGGCAGTAGCCAGTACTTTCCCTTTATCCAAAAGTTTAACTTCTACCAAACTACTCTTTCCTGGGTTAGCAGTATTTACGGTTACGCTCAATGAACCTGCATCAATATCCGGGATAGCTTTCAGAGCCACTACATGATTTTCGGCAACCGGTTCCATCCAGACAGTCTGCCAGATACCGGTAACGGCTGTATACCAGATACCTTCCGGATGTGAAGTTTGCTTACCCACAGCCTGATACCCTTTTTCGATAGGGTCCCACACACGTACAACCAGTTTCTGCTTGCCGTTACCCTTCAGGTAAGGGGTAATATCAAACGAGAAAGGAGTAAATCCGCCGGTGTGGGAGCCGATCAGGATGTCATTTACAAATACATCCGCCTTCCAGTCTACCGCACCAAAGTTTAAAGCAATCTGTCTGTTCTTCCACGAAGCTGGCACGGTAAACTCCCGTTTGTACCAGAGTTCATTATCCGCTCCTACCTCTTTTTGTACACCCGACAGAGACGACTCTACAGCAAAAGGCACTAAGATATTCCCATCAAATGTAGCAGGTTCACTCCCTCCTTTGGGTTTGATAGCATACTCCCACAGCCCATTCAGGTTCTGCCACTCACCACGAACCATTTGCGGACGGGGATATTCAGGTAATACATTTGCAGGATCAAGGCTTTCCGCCCATACAGTTTTAATTTTATCGCCGGCCGGCTTCCATTGTGCCTGCACATACGATACCATTGCCAGAAGGCAACACACGAACATGGTCTTTTTCATGTTTTTCATTTTTTAAATTACTAATTGGTCTTATTATTAGAGAATCTATCCACAAATTAACAACATATTTTTGTTACATCCATATTCCGGACAAAAATATTAACAATCCTATAGAAATATAGAAGCCCTCCTGAAACAGGAAGGCTTCTATATAATTAATTTATCCAGTTAGGCTTATTTGCCGCTTGAAGAATAATTTTTATTCAGGAAGTCTATTACTTCGGCTGTAATATCATAAGGATCATCGGCTAACAGGATATTATCTCCCATTGTATTGCTGAAGATCACCTGGTATCCCCTGTTTGCATTAAACTTTTTCAACTGGGTTACAATTGTATCCAGCAGTTGCTCATTCATCTGTTGCTGTTCAGTCATTAACTCCTGCGCCAGACGGGCATCTAACTCCTGCAGTTCCTGCTGTTTGTTTAACAAACGTTGCTGTTCCTGTTCCGCCCTTTCCCGTGTAAGGAAAGCATTGTTTTCCAGTTTACGCTGAAAATCCTGCATTTCACTACGGAGTGAGTTTGCTTTCTGGTTTACGCTGGCACGTGAATTTTCCTGTTTTTTCAACATAACTTCCGTAAGGTCTTTGGAATAATTATAATTGAAAAATAAGGAGTCAACATTAATATAGGCGACAGGAAGTAAACTTGTAGAATCTTCTCCAAAAGTAAATGTCTTGGTAACACTGGTTTCTTTTTTATCTGAAAACTGCATGATAAACAATATTACCACCGCTACAGCAAGGACACCATTAATGACGTAGTTAATGTTCTTCATAAAGTGCAAATTAAATCTTTATATTATATTAAATGATTATCCGCATAATATCCTATTATAAATTCTGGATTTGAAGTCGGAGT
>JAJPZJ010000072.1 GCA_021204405.1 Tannerellaceae bacterium
AAACGGGTGCATGCTTTTTTCCAAGCGGGTGCACCCTTTTTACAAATAGCATGCATCCGTTTAAAAAATAGGGTATGCTTGTACTCCAACAGGAGTTAGGAACTCATGCTGGCTAGTGGCGTTTTTTTGCCGTGTGATTGATGAGAGTGATTTTTATTACTTCGCCATAAGCAGGAATGTTACTGAAAGCATCTTCCAGGGTATATTCACCTGCATATATTCTGGCTGCTGTGAGTATACCGCCATGTGCAAATAAACATACTTGTTTCAGTGGTTTTTGTCTGAGCTCAGAAAGAAATTCAGCAAGCCGGTTATACATATCTATAAAAGCTTCTCCTTCCGGTGTAGGCAGATCAATCCAATTGTTGAACCATTTTGCTGCATACGGTTCCTGGGATATTTCATCCCATATTCTCATTTCCCATTTCCCGAAATTGAGCTCTTTCAATCGTTCTTCGCGGATAGCATCTTCATAACCACAATAGGTAGCCAGTTGTACACAGCGACTTAATGGGCTACACCACACCTGGTCAAAACAGGGTGTTTGTAACTTTTCTTTAACCAATTATGCTTCTGTTTGGAAAGTATTACGCAGGGGAACGTCTGTATGTCCGTAGGTATATCCTTTGGGAACATCAACGGAAGTATGTCTTACCAGATAAATATCCATTGTCTTTATAATTGGTAAATGATAAGGAAAGCCAATAGAAAACCTAATTCACATACTAAGAAGATGGCTCCGCAACAATCGCCGGTGTAACCTCCTATCTTCTTTTTTATATAAACAGTAAGTGCCAGCCAGAGACAACCTGGAACTATAAGGGCTGCCAGGTAGATGGTATCCGGTAACTACATAAGTGCCAGTAACCCGGGTAACAGACAATAGACATATTCGATAGCCGACATGTGCAGGTAAGACATTTTAATTTTTACTTCCTCTTCTTTACGTGCATAAGGCAACCGGTTGATTGTCATAGCAGCTATTAATTTACAAACCGGATCGGCTGCTAGTATTGCACAAGCTGCCATTTCCGGCGGGAGCTGTAACAAAATAGTATAATAGATCCCGAAGTAGAAAATTAATGCTATCACCCCATAGGTGCCGATATGTGAATCTTTCATGATCGTTAAGATCCTTTCTTGGGAAATTCCTCCGCCAAAGCCGTCGAAAAAGTCGGCTAATCCGTCTTCATGTAATCCGCCGGTTAGCCACAGCCGGGAAACCATAGCCAGTAAAAGAGCTACCGGGTAAGGTAAGAACAGCAAAGCCAAAAAAAGAATTAACACCTGTATACCGGAGGTAATCCAACCGGTAAAAGGCCATAGAGGAACTACCCGTTTATAGTAAGCGGCAGGGACCTCTACAAAATGCCAGAGAGGTATCCGGGTAAAAAAAGTGACCGCTGCAATAAGCTGTTTCATACCTTTCAGAAATATTTGGTAACGGCAGCCTGATCGAATGAATGCATTTCATTGATCATTCTTACTGCCGAGTCGATGATTGGGTAAGCACAGATGGCGCCCGAACCTTCGCCCAGACGAAGCCCCAGATCCAATACCGGTTTTACCTTTAAAAAGTTTAAGAGATGCCGGTGTCCGGACTCATCACCACAATGCCCAAAAATACAATAATGAATCATTTCCGGATAAAGAGAGGTAGCCGCCAGTATACAATTAGTCATAATAAAACCATCCACCAGGATGATCATACCCAATTCAGCGGCCTGTAACATTCCGCCTACTGCCATAACCATTTCATATCCGCCAAAATATCGCATGATCTCTATGGAAGAGGAGGGGTATAGGGGAGTATATTTATCAAGGGCAGTTTTCAGTACATTATATTTATGAGTTACGCCTGCCTTATCCAACCCACTTCCGGCACCTACACAGTCGGCCAGTGGAATTTCCGTCAGGAGTGTCATCCACATACTTGAGGCTGCCGTATTTCCAATCCCCATCTCTCCGAAGCTGATAACGGTAAAACCTTTCCGGTAGCAGTTTTGTATCACTTCGGCTCCATAGGAAAGTGCCTGTTCAAGCTCTCCGAGGGTCATAG
This sequence comes from Tannerellaceae bacterium, assembly GCA_021204405.1. Classification (GTDB taxonomy): domain Bacteria; phylum Bacteroidota; class Bacteroidia; order Bacteroidales; family Tannerellaceae; genus JAJPZJ01. The sequence continues at coordinate 2,060 of JAJPZJ010000072.1, forward strand.
CCGGCTCATGCAGGAAATTGCGTGTTCCTTTACGAATCTTCCGGTCAATTAGTATGTTGGATGGAGGAAAGTCGCAATCAACTCCACTATCGACGATTAATAGTTCAAAGCCATGTTGTCTTGCCAGGAAATTAACACCTGCGCCACCGTTAAGAAAATTATATACCACCTGCCGGGTAACCTCTTTAGGTGATTTACTTACTCCTTCATCGGCTATACCATGGTTGGAAGCAAAAATTACATTTACCGGACGACTAAGCGCTGGTATAAGCGATTGCTGGATAAGTCCGATTTGCAGGGCAATCTCTTCCAGCCGCCCTAATGAGCCTTTAGGTTTGGATAGGTTATCGATCTTTTCCTGAAGCTGACGGCGGATTTGCTGGTCAGGTCTGTTTATAGTAAACTCTTTCATTAAATTGAATGATTATTTAATTTTTACAGGAATACCACTCACCATCCATATTACTTCATCGGCATAGGAAGCTATGTATTGGTTTATCCAACCCTGTAAATCGGTAAATTTACGTTGTAAACGATCAACGGATACCCCGCCCAGTCCTACTTCATTGGTTACAAATATGAGGTTGGCATCCTGCTCTTTCAGTTGATTGAATTCCTCTTTCATTTGTCGGAGCGAAAGATCCACATCACTATCATTCCGGAAGAAAAAGTTAGTAGCCCATAAAGTTACACAGTCTATCAAAACCGTTTTGCCGGTCAGGTCGTGCCGGCTTAATGTTGTTTCCTCTTCTATCGTTGTCCATTCCGGACCCCGGTCGGCCTGATGGCGGCGTACCCTTTCACGGAATTCTTCATCGCTAACATGTGAAGTGGCCAGGTAAACCGGGTTACTACTTAAAGATAAGGCCAGTTGTTGGGCATATGAGCTTTTTCCGGAACGTTGTCCGCCTGTGATCAGTATCAGTTTCATATAAATAAAAGTGTTATACATACCAGAATACCCATTAATAACTCCGCTATCCCACATATACGGGCAGCGAGTTGCATGTCCTGGTAAGTTAATAAACGGTCGTTACTGCCAATGTAGGGTTTTTCTACTTTGTGTCCGAAATAATAGTTTGGACCTCCGAAACGACAATTCAATATACCTGCCAGGGCCGCTTCCGGATACCCTGCGTTCGGACTGGCATATGCCCGGCCGTATTGTGCAACAAATGTAAGCTTATTCGGTTTTCCGGCAGCTACTAATATCAAAAAAGCTGTTAACCGGGCCGGAATGTAATTGGCTGTGTCGTCTATACGGGCTGCTGCCCTGCCAAAGTTGATATAACGTTCATTTTTATACCCGATCATAGAGTCAAGTGTATTTACCATTTTATAAGCCATCATACCAGGTAGCCCTAAAAGGGCAAACCAAAACATGGGTGCTATTACACCGTCACTTAAATTTTCGGCCAGCGTTTCAAGGGCGGCAGTCCGGATCTCCTGTGCGGAGAGTTCAGATGTATCCCGTCCGACAATGCGGGCAAGCTGTTTTCTGGCTTCAGGTAATCCCTGGTCGATAGCTTTGAATACCATACAGACCTCCCGGATAAGTGTGGTGCCTGCCAGACAGTAAAACACCCCAATAGCTATCACTACATCCATCAGGAAAAAAGAGATAAAAGTAGTTATTTACAATAACGACTAGGTTAACAGGTAAACTGTCAGGATCGATATACCAGCTAGGAATGCCCCTTTGGTAAACCGGTTACTTCCTTTGTTTAATTGCTTTTCCCCCAGCGCTATCCATTTACCAAACCATACAATCGGATGGGGTAAATATTCGGGGTCACCCCCTATTTTATCGACCAGCCAGCCGGTCAGGAAAGGTGCGGTAAGGCAGAGTTGCGGAATGGAAAATAAACCCATTATGTACAGATTTTGTTATGCTACAAAGGTAAAAATTATATTTTGCTGTTTGATGAATAAATTATACCTTTGTCGTATGCATAGGATCATCTCACATATTGAGCGTTTACTTTTGGCTCATGATTGTATTATTGTACCAAAGCTGGGAGGATTTGTATTACAGACTGTTCCGGCTATTTACCGTGAAGAGGACCACCTGTTTGTTCCTTCACGGAAAGAGGTATTATTTAATACAACATTAAGTCATGACGACGGCCTGCTAACCGGATCGTATATGCAGGAATATGGAGTAAGTTTCCGTAATGCAGCCCTAATGGTTGAAGAGGATGTATGCCAGTTAAAAGAAGCCTTGAAATACAAAAAGAAAGTTGTATTAGGCAAGATAGGTTCATTCTCAACAGGGGAGGAAGGGCAACTTATTTTTTCATCTAAAGAAGATACATGGCTGGCAATGGATACCTATGGGTTCCCTGAGTTCCACTTTCCTCTATTGCCTTTGGAAGAAAAGGTTTCTGTTTTGCCCTGTCCGGAAGAGAAGAAAGATATTATTTATATTCCTGTAAATCGTAAATTTGTCAGGGGAATAGCTGCTTCGGCTGCTGCAATCCTTCTTTTTTTCCTGATCTCTACACCAATAGAAGATGTGAACCAGGCCTCCTATACGGCTAGTTTTGTACCTGCCGAAATTGTGAATACGAAAGTATCCAATGAAATAAAAGCAGGTGTTGAATCTTTTTCCTTGACCGTTTCATCTACATTGGCGGATGCGATCCGTCCGGCAGAACCGGTAGCTGAAAAAGTGGCAGAACCGGTACAGGGTATAGCTCCGGCAACAGATATGTCTGCTGTCCGGAAAAAAATGTACCATGTGGTAATCGCAAGTTTCCCTACGGAAAGCCAGGCTGCCCAATTTATTTCTGGTGTCGACAGGCAGGTCTGTTCGAATGTAAACCTGATCCTCCGGGATGGTAGATACCGTGTATATGCCGATCGTTTTGATAACCGAGAAGAGGCCGAAATGTATATGGCGTCTGTTCGTGAGCACGACCGTTACAAAGATGCCTGGTTATTTATCAGCCGGTAATAATCTTTACATAACCTTTGGAATTTCAACTAGATACTGATAATAAAGAGTTTCAGGATGCACTACAACTGATAACTCATACCCGCCAGTCGGTATTCCTTACAGGAAAAGCCGGTACCGGAAAATCTACCTTTTTAAAATATATTGTTCGCACACCCGGAAGAAACATGTTGTATTGGCTCCTACCGGTATTGCTGCTATTAATGCGGTAGGTGTTACGATGCATTCTTTCTTTAAACTACCTTTTCGCCCTATGCTACCTGACGATCCGGACCTGAGCCTGAAGAAAAGCCGGATCTTTGAATTCTTTAAATATAACAGGCAACACCGGAAACTGATTGCGGAGCTGGAACTGGTTATTATTGATGAGATATCCATGGTACGGGCAGATATTATCGATTGTATAGACCGTATCTTACGGGTCTATTCCGGGAATATGCAGTTGCCTTTCGGAGAAAAACAATTATTACTGGTAGGGGATATTTTTCAACTGGAGCCGGTTGTTCCTTCTGATCAGAAAGAAATCCTGAGCCGTTTTTATGCCACTCCTTTCTTTTTTTCAGCAAATGTATTTAAAGAGATTAATCTGGTTCCTATTGAATTGCAGAAAATATACCGGCAGACCGATCCTGTCTTTATCTCTATCCTGGATCGTATCCGGAATAATTCCATACGCAACCAGGAGTTAGGGATCTTGAATGCCCGCTTCTTTCCGGACTTCAATCCATCCAACGAAGATATGTATACTACATTGGCAACCCGTCGTGACCAGGTAGATTTTATCAATGAAAAAAACTGGCGGAACTGGAGGAGGAAGAGTTTACTTTTACCGGGAAAATAGAAGGGGAATTTCCCGAAACTTCCTTACCTACTGCTTTGTATCTTTCACTTAAACGGCAGGCACAGGTTATTTTTATTGATAATGATTATGAGCGCCGGTGGGTAAATGGAACGATCGGGATTGTATCTGATATTGATGAGAAGAATAATGTATATGTATTGCTTGAAAATGGCGTCGAACATCTGGTGGGTCCTACGTCGTGGTGTAATTACAGGTATAAGTATAATGAAAAGGAGAAACGGGTAGAAGAAGAGATTGTCGGAACATTTGAGCAACTACCTATCCGGCTGGCATGGGCAATCACGATCCATAAAAGCCAGGGGCTTACTTTTAACTGGGTAGTGGTAGACCTGACAGGAGGTGTTTTTGCAGGCGGACAAACCTATGTGGCATTGAGCCGTTGCACCTCGCTGGAAGGATTGGTGCTAAGATGCCGGATTACTTCGCGGGATATATTTACCCGGAAAGAGATCGTTGAGTTTAGCCGGAAATTTAATGACAGGCAGTTAATTGCCAAAAGCCTACAGGAAAGTGAGGCTGAAGTGCTTTATATAAGTGCAGCTAATCATTTTAACCGGGGAAATATGAAAGAAGCCGTTGAAAACTTTTCGATGGCTATCTCTAAAAGGAATGAACTGGCTAACCCGATGGTAAAACGGTTGCTGCGGAAAAAACTGCAGCGGATCAGAACCCAGCAGGATCAGATTAAAAAGCTACAGGAAGAGATCCATAGCCAACGGGAGGTTCTGAAGGAATATGCCCGTGAATATTACCTGATGGGGAATGAGTGCATCACCAAGGCGAAAGATGCTTATGCGGCTATCCGCTCATTTGATAAGGCATTGAAGTTATATCCGGATTTTCTGGATGCCTGGGTACGCAAAGGGATCACCCTGCTTGACCTGGATGAGCACTATGAGGCACAAACCTGTTTTAATAAAGCAGTAGAGCTTTCTACCAATTCCTTTAAAGCCCGTTATAACCGGGGTAAATGTTATTTACAGATGAAGTATTATGAAGAGGCTGTACTTGATATGGAAAAAGCGGTTAGCCTGAAACCCTTACACACTGCTGCACATGAGTATTTAGCGGAGGCTTACGAGCATACAGGCGAGGCAGAGCTGGCAGAGAAGCACCGTTTGCTGGCAGAAGAATTACGCAATCGTAAAAAGTAAAATCCTCTTTCTTCTTATTGGTTTTTTATTTACATTTAAACAGTTACACTTAATGACAGAGAGTTATGAAAAAAGTTTTACCTGTTTGTGTGTCGGCCCTTATCCTTTTTTCTTTGGGAGCGTGTGGAGGTGTACCTTTAGTGGAAACTATTGCCGACAATAATGCTACTTATCGTGTAGATTACCTGTTTGAACATGAAGGCTGTAAAGTATACCGGTTTTTTGACAGGGGCCAGGCCGTATATTTTACAAATTGTACAGGAACCGTATCGTTTGCCGTAAACGATTCAACAAAAAATCTTATTCAGAATTCGATTAGTGCTGTGGATTGATTCTGAATTACCGTTAAAATTGAGGCGTGTTTTTACAATATAAAATTAGCGGGTCTACAAAGGGAAAAGGCTTTTTCCCATTTAACATCTTAATGGTAATCCCTCTTAATCCCTGTAAGGGATAAAAGCAATAGCCCTGGGTAGAGTGAGCACAGCGAACGGCCACCCTGGGTTCAAATGA
>JAJPZJ010000029.1 GCA_021204405.1 Tannerellaceae bacterium
CCGACTTCAAATCCAGAATTTATAATAGGACATTATGCGGATAATCATTTAAAATTATGAAACAATTGCCCTCTAAAGAAACTTTCTATGTAGACGGAAGTATCCGTTCTGTGAATTTGGGGGTAATTACTATTCCGGGTAATCCGTATGTATATACCGTATATGCTATGAATGGTAGTGAAACCTCTTCCGGAATATCAACCGGTTTCTATGTGGGCTCATCAGACTCGACAGAGAGCTTTTATGTTTTTGATTATATAGATGAATAGCACTTATCAAAAAGGAAGAGGGATATAAACTCTTTAAGGATATTTACCTCTTCCTTTTAATGAAAAATTACTTGGCACTTTAAAACACTTAATAGTAAATAGTATGAAAAATACCTTATATTTATCGATCTTCCTTTTTAGTTTTCTAATAGCAGGCTTGTTTGCCTGTTCGGATAACGATGGCTCTACCGATACCGAATTAACAATATCTACAACTACAATTTCCTTTTCTGCTGCCAGCAACAGTCAGTCTTTCCATATTAAAACCAATACCGCATGGACCATCACCTCATCCGAATCCTGGTGTACCGTAACCCCTTCTTCCGGTAGCGGCACAGGAACTATTGAAATCACTTTGTCTGTACCCGAAAACACCACAACCGACTCCCGTACAGCTACGCTAACAATAACCGCCGGTACCCAATCTGAACAACTAACCGTTACGCAGTCAGGTAGCGACCTCCTGCTCCTGCAACAAAGCGAATATGAAATAACCGCCGAAGGCGGAGAAATAACTGTCGCTTTCCAGCAATCGGCCGATCCTGCTATTGAGATTCAAGCCGATTGGATCACCCTACTGGAAACACGCGCTGTAAGCAATGAAGAAAAAACATTCCGGATAAGCAAAAATGGTTCGTTTGTAACACGTGAAGGAACCATCCGCTTTACAGTCGGAGCTCTTACCGAAACCGTAACCATCCGCCAGAGCGGCCAGGAGATCAGTATACCTGCCGACCAGTCGGGTATGTCCAGCGATGCAACCACCCTGGCTGCCAAAATGCAGATCGGCTGGAACCTGGGTAACTCGCTCGAAGCATGTAACGGAACCACCAGTGCCGGTGAAACCATGTGGGGCAACCCGGTTACCACCAAAGCCCTGATCGATGCCGTAAAAGCAGCCGGGTTTAATACCGTACGTATCCCGTGTGCATGGAGCGGATATATTGAAGACGAATCAACATATAAGATCAAAGATAGCTGGCTGGCACGTGTCAAAGAGGTAATCGACTACTGTGTGGATAACGATATGTATGCCATTATCAATATCCACTGGGATGGCGGCTGGCTGGAAGAACACCCTTTCTATAGCCATCAGGAAGAAGTAAACAAAAAACAGAAAGCCCTATGGGAACAGATCGCTGTCTATTTCCGCGATTACGACGAACACCTGCTGTTTGCCGGAACCAACGAAGTACATGCCGACTATAATGCTCCTACTACCGAATATATAAAGGTACAACATTCCTATAACCAGACATTTGTAGATGCCGTACGGGCTACCGGTGGCCGCAACGCATGGCGTAACCTGATTATACAGGCTTATAACACCAATATTACCTATGCGGCACAATATCTGCAAATGCCAACCGACGAGGTAACAGGCCGCCTGATGGCAGAGGTACACTATTACGATCCGTATGAATTCTGCCTGGATGAAAGTGACTCTGTCTATCTATGGGGGGAAAACTATTCGGGTGCTAATAAAGCTAACTGGGGTAACGAAGACTGGGTGGATAATATGTTCGGACTGATGAAAACCCACTTTGTAGATAAAGGAATCCCGGTAGTGATTGGTGAATATGGAGCCATTTTACGTGCTAACCTTGCCTCAGGCCGGGAAGAGCATATCGAAGCAAGGCATTATTACCTCAATTATGTTACCCAGGCTGCATTGAAAAATGGAATGGTCCCCGTATATTGGGACAATGGTGGAGTAGGTAACCATGGTTTCGGACTGTTCGACCGCGCGGCTGCTATCCCTTATTACCCGGAAACCATCCAGGCAATTACCGGTGTAAGCCTTTGATTAACTGATAGAAGCATAGCTAAATGATATATAATTGAATTTAAAACGATATTTGTATGAAACGATTAATTGCATTCTTCTCATCCGGCCTGTATATACTTACGGCCTGTGCATCCGGCGGATACACCCAGTCGGCCGACGGCGTAACAGTGGAAATTGAATCCGGACCGGCTAAAGTGGTCAGGCTACGGCCTGTTACCGATCATGCCATCCATGTGCTGGCCTCGCCTACCGGTTCTTTCTCCGGAGGCCCTAACCTGATCGAGGCTACCGAAGGACTGCCCAAAGTAGATTATAAAGTAAGTACTTCAGGCGACACGGTGTTTGTTAAAACCAATGCGGTCATAGCACGTGTATTGAAAAGTAATGGTGAAGTCAGTTTTACCGACCCGCAGGGTAACCTTATCCTACAGGAACAGCAGGGAGGAGGGAAACAGTTTACTCCCATTGAAGTAGAAGGAACCCAGGGATATACCTACCGCCAGGTGTTTGAAGGTAGTGAAGGCGAAGGTTTGTATGGACTGGGCCAACATCAGGCTGATGAATTCAATTACAAAGGTAAGAACGAAGAACTATTCCAGTATAATACTAAAATAAGTGTGCCGTTCATTGTATCGACCGACGGATACGGTATCCTGTGGCATAACTACTCGTTAAGCCGCTTTGGCGACCAGCGCCCGTATGCCGATATGGGAGAAGCCTTTAAATTATATGATAAGGATGGCAATGAAGGGGGCCTGACTGCCTCCTATTATAATAACGGCAAATCTACCCCGTTAACCATCCAGCGCAAAGAAAGTGTAATCGATTACGAAGATATTGTAACCATTAAAAACCTGCCGGAAACATTCCCTACCAATAAAGCTTATGCTACCTGGGAAGGTTCGATTGAACCGGAGGAAAGCGGAACCTTTCGTTTCAAACTCCACTACGCTGGTTATACCAAAGTATTTATCGACAATAAAGAGCTTGTAGAGGAGCGTTGGCGTGCTGCCTGGAACCCAAGCGATTTCAAAGCATCGGTCGATCTGGAAAAAGGGAAAAAGTATCCGTTCCGTATCGAATGGTATCCCGACGGCGATGTATCCTATATCGGACTCAAAGTACTGACGCCACTGCCAGCCAACGAACAGGATCAGGTAGCTTTCTGGAGTGAAATGGGAAATGAAATCGACTACTACTTCCTGGCCGGCGACAATATCGACCAGGTGATCAGCCAGTACCGTGCCGTAACCGGTAAGAGCCAGGTAATGCCTAAATGGGCCATGGGTTATTGGTTGAGCCGCGAACGCTATAAAACACAGGATGAATTGATGGATGCACTGGATGAATACCGGAAACGGGAAGTGCCCCTGGATGTAATCGTGCAGGACTGGAGCTACTGGCCGGTAACCGACTGGGGTAGCCATGAGTTCGACAAAGAACGTTTCCCCGATCCTGCCGCTATGATCCAACATGTACACGACCAGAAAGCACGCTTTATGATCTCCGTATGGCCGAAATTCTATGTCACAACCGAACATTTCAAAGAGCTGGATGCGATGGGTGCCATGTACCAGCAGGCGGTAAAAGATAGTATCCGCGACTGGATCTATCCGGGATATATCGGCTCATTCTACGACGCTTATAACCCGGAAGCCCGCAAACTGTTCTGGGAACAGATGAATGAACATCTGTACGGACTGGGTATAGATGCCTGGTGGATGGACGCTTCCGAACCCAACGTATTGGATAATACCGATATGGAATACCGGAAAGCCCTGGCAGGCCCTACCTACCTGGGCCCCTCTACCCAATACTTCAATGCCTACGCACTGGTAAATGCCGATGCCATCTATAACGGACAACGGAGTATAAACCCCAACGACCGTGTATTCCTACTGACACGCTCCGGATTTGCCGGCCTGCAACGCTATTCAACAGCTACCTGGAGTGGTGATATTGCTACCCGCTGGGAAGATATGAAAGCACAGATCAGTGCCGGGCTGAATTTTGCGATGTCGGGCATTCCTTACTGGACGATGGATATCAGCGGCTTCTCGGTGGAAAACAGATACATGCGTGCCCAGGAGGGTAGTGCCGATATGGACGAATGGCGTGAACTGAATACCCGCTGGTACCAGTTTGGAGCTTTCTGCCCGCTGTTCCGCAGCCACGGACAATTCCCTTACCGCGAGATCTACAATATCTCGGCCGAAGGTTCGCCTACTTACCGTTCGATGAAATACTATACCGACCTGCGTTACCGCCTCATGCCTTATGTGTATAGCCTGGCAGGTATGACCTACTTTAACGACTATACCATTATGCGTGCGATGGTAATGGATTTTGCCAACGATAAGAACACTTACGATCTGGACGACCAGTATATGTTTGGTCCCGCCTTTATGGCCTGTCCGGTATATGAATACAAAGCCCGTAACCGGGAGGTCTATTTTCCGGCGGGAACCTGGTACGACTATTACTCCGGAAATGCCATTGAAGGAGGTCGAAGTATGACCGTAGAGGCTCCTTACGAACAGATGCCACTCTATGTACGTGCCGGTTCGATCGTACCTACGGGAGAACTGATCCAATCCACCGCCTACGAACAGAAAGACCTGACCGTATATGTATATGCCGGAGCCAACGGCAACTTTATCCTGTATGAAGATAATGGGGTAACCTACGATTACGAAAAGGGCGAATATACCATGATAGACTTTACTTATAACGATAGCGATAGGTCTGTAGTGATCGGTGCACGGAAAGGTGCTTATCCAGGTATGCATGCCGAACGGAGTATCTCCGTGATCCTTATCTCGCCGGACAATCCATTGGGCAAAGAAACCCGGGTGGATTATAACGGAGCAGAGATAACGGTAGAACTGATCTGAAAATAGAACAACATGAAGCAATTTAAAATAGAACAACATGAAGCAATTTGGATTTCTGATAATCGCACTCCTCTGCCTCTCGTGCGGAGGGGGCGACTCTCCGAGGGAGCGGCAATTGTTTACCGGCGACTGGCGTTTCAGCCTGTCGGATACAGATGCCTCCGACCCGGAGTTGGACGATACAGGCTGGCGTGTACTCAACCTGCCGCACGACTGGAGTATAGAATCGGATTTCTCGGTAGCATATCTGGCTACTCCCGGGGGAGGAGCACTGCCCGGTGGGAATGGTTGGTACCGGAAACATTTTAAACTTCCCGAAAGTGATAAAGAAAAGGTAATTTATATTGAGTTCGATGGCGTATACTGGAACAGCAAAGTATGGCTCAACGGCTACCTGCTGGGTTTCCGCCCAAACGGATACATCTCTTTTCGTTACGATATGACCCCTTACCTGAATTACGGAGATACCGGCAACGTATTGGTGGTGCAGGCCGATAACACCGACCAGCCCAATTCACGCTGGTACTCGGGCTCGGGTATCTACCGGAATGTATGGCTGGTGCGTACCGGTGCCGTACATGTAGACCACTGGGGTACCTATATCACTACGCCGGAAGTAACCGATACCTATGCAACCGTTCAGGTGGAGACGGTGGTAAAAAATACCACTTCGCCGGTACAGGCATCGATTCATACCACCCTGTACAACAAAAATGGAAAGCAGGTTGCTTCTGCTACCGGACATACTACTTTGGAGACAGGCGTATCGGCTCCTTTCACCCAAGAGTTACGGGTAGAGCGTCCCGAACGCTGGCACCTGGATAACCCGGCCCTTTACAAAGCCGTTACAGAAATAAAAATAGATAATAAACCGGCCGACCGCTACGAAACAACCTTTGGGATCCGTACCTTCCGCTGGGATGCTGCAACCGGCTTTTACCTGAATGACCGGCCGGTAAAGATTAAAGGGGTTTGTATGCACCACGACCTGGGATGCCTCGGTTCGGCCTTTAATGTGCGGGCAGCCGAACGGCAACTGGAAATCATGAAGGAGATGGGTGTAAACTCGATCCGTACCAGCCATAATCCGCCGGCACCCGAATTCCTGGAGTTGTGTGACCGGATGGGAATCCTCGTGCAGGATGAGACCTTTGATATGTGGCGCAAACGCAAGTCGCCCCACGATTATTCCAAATATTTTGATGAATGGTATGAAACCGACCTACGCGACCAGCTACGGCGCGACCGCAACCATGCCTCCATCTTTATGTGGAGTATCGGCAATGAAGTACTGGAACAATGGACACATGCCGCGGCCGATACCCTGAGCCTGATGGAGGCTAACCTGATCCTGAATGCCGGCCATGCCATCGACCCGTCGTGGATGAACGATACCACCCTGAGTGTACAATCGATGATTACCCGTTTTATAGCCAACGTAGTCAGGGAGATGGATACCACGCGGGTGATTACTTCCGGTAATAATGAGGTTGATCTAGGCAACCACCTGTTCCGTGCAGATGCCCTGGATGTATATGGTTTTAATTATCACCATGACTATTTTGAACCTTTCCCGCAGAATTTCCCGGATAAGAACTTTATTGTAAGCGAATCGACTTCGGCACTGATGACACGTGGTTATTACGAAATGCCTTCCGACCATATTTATATCCGGCCGGAACGGTGGGATAAACCATTTGTCGCACCCGAAAACCTCTGTTCATCTTACGACAACTGCCACGTGCCCTGGGGAAGTACCCATGAGGAGACCTGGAAGCTGGTAAAAAAATATCCGTTTATCTCCGGTATGTATGTATGGACCGGGTTTGATTACCTGGGTGAACCCACCCCTTACTGGTGGCCGAGCCGGAGTAGCTTCTTCGGGATTGTAGACCTGGCGGGCTTCCCGAAAGATATCTACTATATGTACCAGAGCGAATGGACGGATAAGAATGTATTGCATATCTTCCCACACTGGAACTGGAAAGTAGGTGAAGAGGTGGATATATGGGCTTACTATAATAATGCCGACGAAGTAGAACTGTTTCTGAATGGTAAAAGCCTGGGAGTTAAAGCAAAGCCGGAAGATACATTCCACATTTGTTGGCGTGTACCCTTTGCCCCGGGTACCCTGAAAGCGGTTTCCCGTAAGAACGGGCAAGTAGTAATGGAACAGGAAATCCATACGGCCGGTGCTGCCGACCACCTGTTGCTCACTGCTGACCGGCCTGTCATCGCAGCCGATGGAACCGATCTTTCGTTTATATCGGTACAGGTTATGGATAAAAACGGTAACTTAGTGCCCGATGCCAACCAACTGGTCCGCTTCACGGTAGAAGGCGATGGTTTTATAGCCGGTACCGATAATGGCGACCAGAATGAACACCGCAGCCTCAAAGCTCCCGAACGGAAAGCTTTTTACGGAAAGGCAATGGCTGTAGTTCAGAATACCGGTAAGAAAGGTACCATACGCCTTACGGCAACAGCCGAAGGATTACCTCCGGCAACAATAGATATTAAAGTACAATAATATAAAATGATTATCCGCATAATGTCCGTTGATTTATTGAACATCATATGA
>JAJPZJ010000062.1 GCA_021204405.1 Tannerellaceae bacterium
ATTCATATGATGTTCAATAAATCAACGGACATTATGCGGATAATCATTTAATTTTTATGAATAAATAACAAGGGCTGACATTCAATACTGTCAGCCCTTGTTATTATTAATTTAACTCATATCGTAATTGATCGAGCATAAGGGGTATTTCCTCTTTTTCTATACCTGCGATTAACAAATCGTTCTCGTCCTGATTGAAGTTTTCAAGGAATTTATTAAAATCACCAGCTCGCTCAATTGCTTTTTTATAATATTCAATTGCTCCTTTTATGTTTTGCAGTGCCCATTCTGTATGCCCTGCGTTCAGATAATCCTGCCAATCAGGAGAAGTCTCCAATATTTTCTTATAATAATTACGTGCCTGGTCAAATTTTCCAATCAGAAAGGAACACCATGCTATCGGACGCCATGCTCTGTGCTTTTTATCATCCAGATAATCCACCTTAAAAAAGTATTTTAAAGCTTCGTTGTATTCCTTTAATTCTAAAAGGCAATGTCCTATACTGATTTGTATAGAAAGATCGTTAGGAGCTAAAGTTTCGTATCTATGGTAATAAGTAAGCGCCTCCTGAGGATTTTTTAGTGAGCGGTAACACCCGGCAATCCGTCTGATTACCCATTTGCTTTCCGGATTTAACAGATCGGCATATAGATAATTCTTTAACGCCGCTTCCAGCTTCCCAAGCATCTGGTAACAATATCCTATCTTTTGGTAGAGATATTCGTTTTTGCGGTCATTACCTGCCAATCTTTCGAATACGGTTAAGGCATCCTGGAAATAATTTTTCCTTAGATAGTACTCGGCAATAGCGGTAAGACTCTCTTTGTCGGAAATATAAGGTTCCAGGATGGATAAGTTATGAAAGTCAAGTGGCAGATTAAATATATCCATAAAATCCAGATGTCTTGGATATAGTTTGTAAAACCTGTATAGGTCCTGGATATATTGTCCGCTAATGATTTCTACTTCCCCTCTTTTGCTGACCAACTCCTCTTTATTTTGTTGAATCATCTCTGAAGCCTGACTGTCAAATTGTCCCATTATCATCTGACGATGTTGTTCCGGCAGTTGCATCATACTGAAATATAAAGAGTATTTGTCGGAATTACACATGAAAGAAGCCCTTGTGATTGTATCAAGGATCTGCTTTTCTTTATTGTCTGTTTGAAACCGGCCACCGAATAAACTGTGCTGGCTAGTAAAAGGGAGGAACCAGTTACCCAGTTCCCGGAAGAACGGAAAGTTTTTCAAATGAACAAAGGTAGAATGCATCACATCAGCACCTTCCTGCTGGAGTTCACTAAGCTCTTCCATTTTCTTACCCAACTGACTATTGGAAAGCATCTTTTCCCATTCCGGATTCATTTCTTCCGGCAGCTGTTCCGGACGCAAATCGTTTATATTGAACTTTTTACTGATCTTCGGACTTAGTTTCATCATTTCAGGAATAATCTCTTCCTGGAGTTTACGTGTTATCTTTTCAGTTTCCCTTGCCAGTATGAACCGGAGTATAATTGTTTGTACTGCTTTGGTAAAACCAGGGCTTTCTGCCAGTAAAGTGAGCCTTTGTTGTATAGTCGGATAGAGATCTGTTCTTTTTCTGTAAATATATAGAGTAAGTAAAATACCTATCAGTACTCTGATACTAACATTTTTATCTGGTATAGCTGCTGCATCAAAAAGTAATTCTATTTTCTCTTTGTCAAAAGACATTTGCAATGCCAGTAAAAGGGCGGATACAATCTGTGCCCCACAGATAAAAGATAAATTTTTATCAACTAAAATTTCTTTGATAACTTCATATTCATCCTTCTTAAGTAGGTCTGAAGTCCATATTTTAGTAAATAAAGTATTAAGTGCTTTGTCAAATTCAATATTATTTTGCGTTGATTGATAAAGATCAAGTTCTGTCTGTAATTGTTGATAAGTTTTTTCTTCCTTTTGTTGCCATTCACGGCGCATATTATAATAGACGGTAGAACTTTCTTTTGTTAATACTTTATTTCTAATACTATCTGCCAGTTCATAAGAAGTTGCCTGCAAATTAGTATATATAGTTTCCTGCATAGGATCTTTAGCTCCCTGCATCCGGTATTGTAGCATATACTTGTATGTATCCTGTACTTTATCTAACCGGTTTTGGAAAGTATATTCATTTGTTCCCGCAATAAGGGTCTGGATATATTCGAACGCATTTTTTATCTCTTTACGGTCGGTATTAAGTGCTTTGTCAAATTCAATATTATTTTGCGTTGATTGATAAAGATCAAGTTCTGTCTGTAATTGTTGATAAGTTTTTTCTTCCTTTTGTTGCCATTCACGGCGCATATTATAATAGACGGTAGAACTTTCTTTTGTTAATACTTTATTTCTAATACTATCTGCCAGTTCATAAGAAGTTGCCTGCAAATTAGTATATATAGTTTCCTGCATAGGATCTTTAGCTCCCTGCATCCGGTATTGTAGCATATACTTGTATGTATCCTGTACTTTATCTAACCGGTTTTGGAAAGTATATTCATTTGTTCCCGCAATAAGGGTCTGGATATATTCGAACGCATTTTTTATCTCTTTACGGTCGAGTAAACCTATAATGCGGTTATATAGTTTATGTATTTCCTGTATTGTCATATATAATTAACAACAAATGGTATGCCAAAAGTAGACTATTCAGGCTAAAATTCCTATCTTTGCGCACTAAATAATTTAGCAGATGAAGAATATCCGCAATTTCTGTATTATTGCTCATATTGACCATGGTAAAAGTACTTTGGCCGATCGTTTGCTTGAATTTACCAAAACAGTAGAAGGTAAAGATTTACAAGCACAGGTACTGGATGATATGGACCTGGAACGTGAGCGTGGTATTACGATTAAAAGCCACGCTATTCAGATGAAATATAATTATAAGGGTGAAGAATATATCCTTAACCTTATAGATACCCCGGGACACGTAGACTTTTCGTATGAAGTATCCCGCTCAATTGCCGCTTGTGAAGGAGCACTCTTAATCGTAGATGCAGCACAGGGAATACAGGCGCAGACTATCTCAAACTTGTATATGGCCATTGAAAATGATCTGGAGATTATTCCGGTAATGAATAAAATTGACTTGTCGAGTGCCATGCCCGACGAAGTGGAAGATCAGATCGTAGAATTATTGGGCTGCCCCAGGGAAGATGTATTACGTGCCAGTGGTAAAACAGGACAAGGGGTTGTAGAAATACTGGAGGCTATTATTGAAAAAATACCGGCTCCAAAAGGTGATCCGGAAGCTCCTTTACAGTGTCTGATCTTTGATTCTGTATACAATTCTTTCCGTGGTATCATAGCTTATTTTAAAGTAGTAAACGGGGTGATCCGTAAAGGAGACCTTGTCAAGTTTATTGCTACCGGAAAAGAATATGATGCAGATGAGGTTGGTATCCTTAAATTGGATATGTCTCCCCGTAGTGAAGTACGCACAGGAGATGTGGGATATATTATCTCCGGTATCAAATCATCCCGTGAGGTTCGGGTAGGAGATACTATTACTCATGTAAAGAATCCTGCAAAAGAAGCTATTGCGGGATTTGAAGAGGTAAAACCGATGGTGTTTGCCGGACTTTATCCCATAGATAGTGAGGATTTTGAAAATCTCCGTACTTCGCTGGAGAAACTACAGTTGAATGACGCTTCACTTACCTTCCAACCGGAAAGCTCTGCGGCTTTAGGATTTGGCTTTCGTTGTGGCTTCCTGGGTTTGCTA
This sequence comes from Tannerellaceae bacterium, assembly GCA_021204405.1. GTDB lineage: Bacteria > Bacteroidota > Bacteroidia > Bacteroidales > Tannerellaceae > JAJPZJ01. Next base: position 3,750 of record JAJPZJ010000062.1, read on the forward strand.
CACATGGAAATTGTGCAGGAACGTCTAGACAGGGAGTTTAATATGGATGTGATTACCACAGTACCTAACGTATCTTATAAAGTATACGACAAGAAGGGTAACTGTATGGAGGTACATAATCCAAGTGGATTGCCGGAACCGACACAAATTGAACATATAGACGAGCCTTATATTCGTGCTTCGGTGATAACTACTACGAATTATATCGGTCCGATTATGTCACTTTGTCTGGGTAAGCGTGGTATCTTATTAAAGCAGGAATATATTTCGGGTGACCGTGTGGAAATCCACTACGATATGCCATTAGGGGAAATTGTAATCGACTTTTATGATAAGTTGAAAAGTATTTCAAAAGGATATGCTTCTTTTGATTATCATTTACATGACTTCCGCCCAAGTAAGCTGGTGAAATTGGATATACTTCTGAATGGAGAGTCGGTAGATGCACTGTCTACATTGACCCATATGGATAACAGTGTTACCTTCGGGCGCAGAATGTGTGAAAAATTGAAAGAACTCATTCCGCGCCAGCAGTTTGATATTGCTATCCAGGCAGCAATCGGAGCAAAGATCATTGCCCGTGAAACGATCAAAGCTGTGCGTAAGGATGTAACTGCAAAATGTTATGGCGGGGATATTTCACGTAAACGTAAGTTGTTGGAGAAACAGAAAGAAGGTAAGAAGCGAATGAAACAAATCGGTACAGTTGAAGTGCCTCAGAAAGCTTTCCTTGCTGTATTAAAATTGGATTAATATAATTTGATAATATAAAAGAGGCTGTCTCAAAACTATACTTTACAGAAAAGTAAATAACTAAAGTTCCCGGACTTGATCCGGGATCGCATAAGAACAGACCAGTATCTATCTTTTTGTAACTTATACCGTCTGTTCCTATGCGATCCCTGCTTTCGCGGGGAACTAATGAGGACTTTTGAGACAGCTTTTTTTATAATTTATTTCTTTAATAATCTTATTCCGGTAGGCTCCATTTGTATAAGTCTTTGCTTATATAGTAATCCGATAGCCTGTTTGAAGCTTTTTTTACTACATCTGAAAATAGAATAAATAATTTTAGGATCTGTTTTGTCATGAATGTCGATAAAACCATTTTGAATTTCCAGCGTGTTTAATATCGTTTGTGCAATATCTTCTACTTTACTATATCCTAGTGGAGTAAGGCTTACATCTATTTTTTCATCTTCTCTGACCTGTTTGATATAGCCCGGCATGGTACTTCCTATTTCGATCCGTTGATAGACTTCGCTATGATAAACCAACCCACGATGGCTATTATTGATAATTACACGGTAGCCAAGATTGGTTTCTTCATAAAATAACAGATCCACTTTTTCATTAACCTCGTAAGCAGGAATTGTATTGTCGAGATATTTTTCAAATTTAGCAGAGGCAACAATACGCTGGGTAAGATGATCTAAATGCACATATACCAGATACCATTCTCCAACTCTCATTTTAGCTTTCTGCTCACTGAAAGGAACCAGTAAATCTTTCATTATTCCCCATTCAAGAAATGCACCGGTATTAGTCACTTCTTTAACCTGCATGAATTTGAATTCATTTACCAATGCGGTAGGACGAACTGTAGTTGCTATTAATCTTCCTTCATTATCGTGGTAAATAAAAACTTCTATATTATCTCCGACTTTTGTTCCTTCGGGAACATATCTGGTTGGCAGCAGAATCTCTTTACCATCTTCGCCGGCAAGATACACTCCGAAGTCGACTTCTTTTCCAACAACTAATTGATTTAAATTTCCGATCTGTACCATTTTTCTTATAAATTCTTACAAAGGTACACTAATATATATAGGAAACATTTTTAGCAATATATTTTTCTGGTTGTATGCAGCAATATAGCCATATTTGCATCGTTATAACTATAATGATAGGATTATCATTTTATCGATGCATTAAAAAATTATATATTGTAGCTTATTTGAATAAACAAAATTATGAGATTATCCTTATTTACCGTATTATTTGCTCTACTTATAACGGCTTGTTCTGTACCAAAAGATGTTACTTATTTTCAAGGTATTGATGAATTAACTCCCCAACAAATCGCAGCAATGTATCAAACATATGTTTCAAAAATAGCTCCTGATGATCTGTTGACCATCACTGTTACAGCGTGGGACCCAACAATTACAACCCCTTTCAATCCGCCGGTTTTCACATATGCAGGCGAAGGAGAAACAAGTGTTGTTTCTTCTCAGCAATTGCATACTTACCTGGTTGATAAGGAAGGATATATAAATTTTCCTGTTCTTGGTAAAGTATATGTAGCAGGCTTGTCAAAACAGGAATTGATAAAAGTATTGGAAAAGGAAATAGCTGTATATGTAAAAGATGCTTTGGTAAATGTGCAAATAGTAAATTATAAAGTTACGGTGATAGGAGAAATTACACGTCCTGGAACGCTATATATTACCAATGATAGGCTTTCTATATTAGATGCTATTGGAAGATCGGGTGATTTAACAATTAATGCGAACCGGACCAATATTTTAGTTATACGTGATAATGAGGGTCACAAAGAATTTGCTCGTATGGACATTACAGATCCGGCGATATTTACCTCTCCTTATTACTATCTAAGACAGAACGACGTTGTGTATATTGAGCCTAATAAAGTTAAGCAGAAGAATTCGCGTTATAGTCAGGCACAACAATATAACGTAACTGTATTCTCTTCAATTTTGAGTGCCATTTCTGTGATTACTACTGTTATTTTAGCGCTTACTAAATAAATTTGACCGTGGAAGTAAAAGATAATGAGTCATTGGGACTAAAACCAATTATTATAAAATATCTGCTACAGTGGAGACTTTTTCTGGCAGCCTTTCTTTTTTCTTTTTTACTGGCTATTCTATATCTTATTTTTTATCCGAAAACATATGAAGTGAAAGCTTCTATTCAATTACAGAAAGATAAAGATATGGCAGGGTCTAACTTTAGATTAGGAGAGGCTGTAGGAATGATGGAGTCTTTTGGTCTAGGTGAATTAGGCACTACCGGAATCAATCTGGAAGATGAGCTTGCTATATTAAAGTCTAATGCTTTACTAAAAAGAACAACACAAGAGCTGGGAATAAATTTTACATATACTAAGCCTTTTTCTTTTTATCGGCTTTATGATGAAGAGCAACCTGTAATTTTATCATTGGATAAAGCTGCACAAGAAAAGTTATTTGAAAATATTGAGTTTTCTATAAAAGGAGAGAAAGGTAGGATTGAAGTAAAAGTAAAATCTAAATCTTCCGGAAAAGAAACATATGTATTTAATTCTCTTCCGGCAACTATTGAATTTGCAGGATGTAATTTTATGCTGGATTATAAGGATAAACAAAATCCTCATGCCTATTTCAATGTAGATGTTGTCTATCAACCAGCTGTTTGGGCAGGAGAGGACTTGGCTGATGAGATTCACATTGAAGATATTTCTAAAACGGCTAATATTATTGAAATTGTTTATTGTGATTATGAGGTAAATCGGGCAATTGATATTCTGAATAAACTGATTGATCTTTATGATAAAGACTCCTTTGCTTATAAGGAAAAAGATGCGAAAGCATCTGTTGAATTTTTAAGTATCAGAATTGATAGTATAGTTGGAGAACTGAATAAAACAGAGAAAATAATATCTGATTATAAACAATCAAATAAATTAACTGCTATAGAATATGATATTCAATTCTATGTGGAGCAAATGAAAGAATTACAAGGACGTCTTATAGAGCTTGAATCTCAATTATATGTAATAAATTTAATGGATGATTTCGTAAAAAATCCTGAAAATAAATATAACCTTATTCCTATGCTAATGACGGCTAACGGAGAGAGCGAAAGTTCGTTAACTTTATATAATGAGGTATTATTGGAAAGGGCACGTGTTATCCAGAATTCAAATGGTAATAATCCCTTAATATCTACCTTGACTGAGCAAGCTGATAAACTTAGAGAAAGTGTATACTTGTCAATTCATAATGCAAAACAAAGTATTCAGATGGCAATTCAGGATGTAAAACAGAAAGAATCAGCTATTGTTAATAAGATGGGTGAATATCCAAATCTGGAAATGTCATATATAGATTTACAACGCCAACAGGAAATTTTTCAGGGTATTTATCTGATATTATTACAAAAACGGGAAGAATTACTACTTTTTATTGGAGATGGAAAGTCTAAGGTACGTATAGTAGACCCTCCATATGTTAAAGGTAAGCCCGTAGGCCCTAGAAAACTATATGCAGCTATAGGAATATTTTTATTTACATTAATTATTCCTATAGGATTCCTTTTTATCAAAGAACAGTATATCTCATTACGCCATGAGTATTTACGGGTAAAGAATTAATCTTCCAGTAAAAACTATTATGAGTCTTATTGCGAAGTTAATACGTGGAATTTTTTATTTTATAAAAGGAGGATCAAATCGTTTATTATCTTTCTTTTATAAAAGAACGTTTGCCCGATGTGGGAAGAATGTTCGTGTAGGTTCATTTACATCTATCTTTTCTTATAATAATATTTTTATTGGTGATGATGTATATATAGGCCCTTATGCTATTTTTCTGGCAACCGAAAGTCGTATTTATATAGGAAATAAAGTGTTATTTGGCCCTCGGGTTACTTTAATTGGTGGAGATCATCGGGTAACAGATGTTGGACGGTTTATTTATGATGTAAAAGATAAGCTCCCAGACGACGACCGGGATATTTATATAGAGGATGATACCTGGATTGCCGCCAATGTTACAATATTAAAAGGAGTAACTGTAGGAAGAGGTGCGGTAGTGGGAGCAGGAGCACTCGTTATTAAAGATGTTCCTCCGTATGCGATTGTTGCAGGTATACCTGCTCAAGTTATTAAATATAGATGGGATATTGATACTACTCTTCTGCATGAAGAGAAATTATATCAGCCATCTGAACGTTTTACCAGAGAGCAAATAGAACAGCATCGAAATGAAGCATAAAAAGGTGTTGATGATTGCCACTTCACGGAAAACCCGTGGAGGAATAACGGCGGTATTGAATACATATAGAGAACTCCCTTTCTGGCAGCAATATAAAGTTAAATGGATCGAGACACATATTGATAAAAACTTATTAATAAAGTTAGTGTATGCGGGCTATGGATTTATGACATTTTTATTCCATGTGGGGTTCTATGATATAGTACATATCCATACTAGTGAAGCTCCTTCCGTAAAAAGAAAATATCTTTTTTATAAAGTATCCAGGTGGCTGGGCAAGCAAATAATTATTCATTTACATATTGGTAACCAGATTGATGAAAAAAAAGATAATCAGTTGTATAAAGAGATTTTTCAAGGAAGTGACAGGATTGTTGTTCTTTCAAATGTAATAGCAGAAAAATTGGTTGATATTTTTGCTGTTAAGCGCGATAAGATAGAAGTGATATATAATCCTTGTAAGAAAATTGAAAAAGTAAATTATACTGTAAAACACAAAACTATACTTTTTGCAGGAACATTAAATGCAAATAAGGGTTATGATATTTTATTGAGGGCTTTTAGCCTTATTGCTGATAAATATCCAGATTGGAAAGTTTTATTTGCCGGGAATGGAGAAATAGAAAAAGCTGTAACGATTTCCAATAAGTTAGGCATTGATTCCCAGGTAATTTTTAAAGGATGGGTAAAAGATAAAAAAACAATATTTACAAATGCTTCTCTACTTTGTTTACCGAGTTATGCAGAAGGTTTTCCTATGGCTGTTTTGGATGCATGGAGCTATTCACTTCCTGTAATTGCAACACCGGTAGGAGGCTTGCAAGATGTATTACAACATGGGGTAAACTCATTTATTTTTGTGCCGGGTAATCATAAGGATTTAGCTCAGCAATTAGACCGTCTACTAGGAGATGAAGACTTAATGAGAAAAATGTCGGAAGAGTCTTTGAAATTATCACAAGGTTTATTTAGTATGGAAAGTATTAATAAGTCGTTTGAGCATTTATATCAACAACTATAAGCTATGGATAAAGTTCTTTTAGGATCCTTTTGTGTGAGTAATGATTTTTATCTATCCACATTACCCACTTCAAAAACCATAATTAATACAATAAATGCTTATTCCTGGTGCATAGCTGATAAAGATCCATTGTTTAAAATGGCTCTTCGGAGAGGTGATGTTCTGCTTCCGGATGGAATAAGTATTGTATGGGCTGCTAAATATCTTAAAAAAGAAAAAATAAAAAAAGTTGCTGGGGCGGATGTTCATAATTTATTATTAAAATTATTAGAGAAAGAAAAAGAACGTTGTTTTTATTTAGGTGCATCAGAGGAAACACTTTTACTTATAAAAGAACGTATAAAAAAAGAATATCCTTCTATACAAGTAGGTTATTATAGCCCTCCTTATAAACAAAACTTTTCATCAAAAGATAATGAGGAGATGTTGAATGCTATAAATACTTTTAAACCTAAAGTAGTATTTGTTGGGATGACGGCTCCGAAACAGGAAAAATGGATATATACACATGCAAATAAATTGCCGGAAAGTACTATTTGTGCTATTGGGGCAGTATTCGACTTCTATGCAGGGACTAAAAGCAGGCCTCTTCAATGGATGATAAATTATGGTTTGGAATGGTTAGGTAGACTAATAACTGAGCCTCGCAGATTATGGAAGCGGTATATAGGGTATAACCTGGTTTTTATTTATAAAATCGTTAAGCTAAAACTAGCAAAGTAAGGAGTAAAATTATTTACTTATTATTTGTAGTGTGAAGGACTTGATAGGATCGGTTTTAATATGACACCGTGAGTTTGTACCCTTTTTTCAGGAGGTGGAGGAGTCATATAGTCTTTTCCATACATTTGAGTTAAATAGGCATTTGCGTTGTTTGGACCTTTAAAAAAATATCCCTCAAAACAGTATTCTTTTAAAGGAAAAATTTCTTCATAAGTAAAATACCTGATCCATGGAGTATCAAATCCTGCTCCAATTAAATATTCAGAATCTAATGTTTTATTCTCCTTAATCAGAATTTCTGCCTTTTCCAAATAGTTTTTAGTAAGACTTATAAATAGAGGCTTACAAACAGCTATAGCTCGTTTTTTAAAAGAGTTTTTATCTAATTCACAATTCAAGCCTTTGCAAAGCCAGTAAAAGATTTTTTTGTATCTTTTTTCCTGTTTTAAGATGGATTTATTACTATGAAATTTATCAGTAGGAAAAATATCGATAAAAATTCCCTGATGATACTTTTTATTTTTTGTACCCTCTGAAATAATTAAACTTTTAGTATCTCTTAGTTTACAGGGTAAAGGCAAATAGTCATAGAATTTGTCCGTATCCCGGGTCTGCAGATAAATATCTTCTGGTAATTCCATAGAAGCAATTTTAAGAAATTGTTCATAGTCTTCGCGGGGCATACTTATATCCAAATCATCATCCCAAGGAATAAAACCTTGATGACGGACTGCTCCTAAAAGAGTACCTGAGCACATCCAATAATTCAGGCTATGTTTTTCACATATATGGTCGAATATTTTAAATATTCGTAACATAACGTTCTGAGCTTGTTTTAAAACAGTTTCTCCTTTATCTCTATCATCAGGAAATAAAGATGTATAATCACTCCTCATCTCTTACGCTTCAGCAATTTTAATTTATAGATTCCAAAAATACGAAAACTAATTAATGTAACTTCTGTAAATACTATCAAAATAGCAACATGGTAAATTGAAAATAGGTTTAACAGAATTAATAGGGATAATCCCGTAATATGTATTGCAGAAGTTAAAATTATTGTTAGATTAGTAAATAAAGGATGACCCATCGCAGCTAGAAAAGGATATCCTATTAACATAGAAGGAATAGTAAAGAAACATGCTAATAACAATGTTTGAAATACCTGCAAAGTAGAAATATCGTAGTTCCCATATACTAATTCCAGTATTAAATCTGAATAATATATCGCTATACAGAGAAGAATAATATTACCTATAAAAACTCTGGAGAAAACTTTTTTGAAAAATAAAGTATCATGGGTTTTAGCTATATGTGGAAATAACACACCTGTAAAAGGTGTAAGCATTTGATTATAAGCTTGATATAGTTTTTCTGCTGCGGAATAATATCCTACAGCTATATTTCCGCAAATAAGCCCAATCAGAAAAGAATTGCTGGTTGTAAATAAAGAGGTGGATAAACGGGAGAGGAAATAGGTACTACTATCCTTCAAAGATGTTTTTATATTTTTAAAATTAGGAACAAACCATTTCATCCCTAAAGTAGAATATATAATATAGAGACTTATAAAACCTGCTATTAGATATCCTATACTATAGAATAAAGGAACATATATATAGTGCTCAGGCTTCTTTATGAAAATAAAGAAAGGAGTAAAACTTATTATTTTAGCAACTAAATTAAAAACTGTTATATACTTCATGTTTTCCATACCTTGAAAAAACCACATAGGAAACATAACATTTCCTAATACCATTCCAAAATATAAAAGATAAAAAGAACTTTCAATTCTAAACTTATCAAATGTAACTATTAAAAAACAAAGGATGAGGAAACTAATTCCGCATAAAATTGCTCTTCCAATACAAGCGCTATTCAAATAAGAATTAATGGAAACTATATTATTTCTGTTTTCTGAAATATATTTTGTACCGGATAAATTAAAGCCAAAATCTGTAAAAAGAATAAAGTATTGAGTTAACGCATACCCAAAAGATACCAATCCCCAGCGCTCAACTCCTAATACACGGTATAAATAGGGAAAAGATAAGAGAGGAAGCAAATAATTAATACCTTGCAATAATACAAGGGATATAAAATTACTTACCATCAGATTGTTCAGCTTCTTTTTTATAAACATATATTACAAATTTAGATTGAGGCTGATTATATGTATTTTTCATATTTGATTGATTATTTAATTACTAGATAGCGGCTTTGTGCATCTTTGTTGTAAAATAACTTCTTTTCATGTCTGAAAATATCCATCCCAATAGCATCATAAAGAAAAATCCTCTATTACTTGTAAAAGCTGCGTCTGCTACATTTTCAATTGCAAAATAAGCAATAATAATAAGTGAAATAGAAGCTAACCGGCTATCTTTGGTTTGTAAAAAGAAGCTATAGGATTTTTTAGCTAAATATAGCCAGAATAAAGCAAATAGAAGTAGGCCGACAATTCCAAATTGAGCTAATGAAGGATAGTAGGTATCTGTAATAAATTTATTAAAATTTTTACTTAAACCCCATGCTTCATCGATTTTATATTTACTATATATTGGTGAATAATAAGCTCCGGAAGCATGCGTTCCGAAGCTTGCGAAACCACTACCAAAAGGAATATATTCTTTAAAAATAGTAATAGAAGTAGTATATAATACAAATCTTGCAATATAATCCATATCTGCATCAGGGGATATTCCATGTAAGAAATAGAAAATTAATTTTTCTTTTACAGCAAAAAAGATAATAATAAACATTATCCCGATAAGGGTTATTGTCTTTATATTGAACTTCAGGTTCTTAATATTATTAAAATAGAATATTACGAATAAAGCAACTATATAAAGTCCGTAAAATTTTGATCTTCCGGACGCTAACCCTATCGTAAGCATAATGATAAATACAAGTTGCTCTTTAAAGGTATTTTTAGATGCATATAGATATACAAGAGCTAAGGCGGTAATAGCTGAGGCATAGTTTGAAGGGTGTCCCATAGTATATAGCAATATTTTTACATTTATGGCGCCGGCTATTCCTAATGGAATTAAAATAAACCAACATAAAAGACATAATTGATTTAAAAATACTTTATTTTTTTTATTAAGTTGGGGTTTTAATTGGTAAACACAAAAGAAGGCCAGATAAGGCTTTAACTGAATGATAAAATCCATAATAATTGCCTTGGACACATTACTTTTTATATAGAAAGAATAAGCAAGATAAAAAATAAAGATAAAGAGAATAAGTGTAAATAATTTGTTAATTTTCCAATCTTTGGTATTGAACATATAAAAAATAAATAGAACAAATAGAATGGTTGCACAAATTTCATCAATCAATTGAAAATTAAGTGTTCCATAAGTAATCACACCAAAAATCAAAGTAATAAGAAATAGATAATAAAAGCTTTTATTTAAAATATCCTGTATCATAATTTATTCCAAAAAGCTGTCGCTTGTTGTAGGGGATGTTAATTGTTTTTTAATTTTTCATTGTAAAACCTACAAAGATAATGTAATGGCTGAAGTAAAACTAATGAATCAAAGTTAAAAACAGCATTGCTGAATATAAGAATAAGAATATTATATCTGAAACAGAAAAGATAATTAATGCCAATAAGATCAAGCTTAGGTATAAATATACCGGATTTATTCAGTGTGAGATACGGAAAGAAAAATAGCAAGAATAAAATATTTACTTATTACTGGGGGTTGTGACTACAAAACTCTTCTTTTTCGAATTGGCTAATTCTTCTTTTAAAGCACATCCACTACAGCCACGGCAAGGGTCCTCCGGAGCTTTTAGGCTGGTAAATATGCGAAAAATTCTTCGGGCGATAAAAAATATCGTTAGAATACCAATTATGATTACTGCTATTTCCTGCCACATATAGATTTAATTTTCTCTTACATATAACAATAAAAATTCGTTATAAGTTCTTTTGGATACGGATTGTTTTGGAGACATTCACTGTTATTAAATAAGATTTAATATAAGCCCTCCCACATTATATACAACAAATGATGTTATCCAAGCCAGTACACAGGTATATACTACAACAAATGCTCCCCACTTCCATGAACCCGATTCATGAACGATAGCCGATATTGTGGCAATACAAGGAAAATAGATCAACACAAAAACCATAAGGCTTAGTGTAATCAGTGGCGTGAACACCGGAGTGCCGGCTTCATCTTTATCCTGCCTTAATCGTTCCGGTAGTGACTGGGTTTCTTCTTCTTCCCCGGTATATAATACACTTAAAGTGCTTACCACTACCTCTTTAGCTGCCATACCCGTTAATAAACTTACACTCATTTTCCAATCAAACCCAAGGGGAGCTACTACCGGCTGTATGGCCTGTCCGATTCTTCCTATATAAGAGTTTTTCTGGTGGTCAATCGTTTTTAAATGTTCCAGCTCCAGCATGTTTTCTTCTTTTTCCTCTATACTCATATCACTGGCTTCAACAGAAGCTATCTCATTGTCAAAAATTGCAGAATTAGCTGTTTCCTGTGGAAAATATCCTAAGAACCAGATAAAAATAGATGCAACCAATATAACGCCTCCCATTTTACGGAGATATTGTCGAGCCTTCTCCCACATATGGATAAGTATAGATTTGGCTGTAGGCATACGGTAAGGAGGTAATTCCATTACAAATGGCACATCTTCCTGATTGAAAAGAAACCTTTTGAATAGCCGGGCCATTACTACTGCCAGCAGGATACCGAAAATGTATAATGATAAAAGGATCGTACCTGCATGGTTGGGAAAGAAAGCACCGGCCAGAAGAATATATACCGGTAAGCGTGCACTGCAACTCATTAGTGGATTGATCAACATCGTAATCATCCGGCTGTTTCTGCTTTCAATTGTCTGGGACGACATGATGGCAGGCACATTACAGCCAAAGCCCATTACTAAAGGAATAAATGATTTGCCGTGTAACCCCATTTTATGCATCAGTTTATCCATGATAAATGCAGCCCGGGCCATATAGCCGGAGTCTTCCATAAAGGAAATAAATAGGTAAAGGATAAGGATATTAGGTAGAAAGACGATGACTCCTCCGACACCGGCAATAATTCCTTCTACCAGCAGATCTTTGAAAGGACCTTCAGGCATATATCCACGTACCCAATCTCCAAATACTGTAACCAGGTCTTCAATCCAGCCCATAGGATAGTCTCCCAAACGGAAGGTGGCTTCAAACATGATCCACATGAAAAGGATAAATATAGGAAATCCCAGGTATTTATTCGTTACAAATAAATCAATAATCTGTGTTTTAGAAGCTTTTTCAAGGATATTCTGTTCAAAAGTTTCATGCAAGGCGCCTGAAATAAATCCATATCTGGCATTGGTAAATGCCGTTTCGGAATCTTCTTTTAATATCTCTTCTAGCTGGGCTATTTTCTTATTCCGTTTCTCAAATACAGGACCATGGAAAGGTAATGTTTTTACATATGCCTCTACTTCCGGATCTTTCTCCAGCAATTTTATAGCAAGATACCGTGTGGTTATACTTTTAGGTATTAATTCACAGTTTTTTAATGTTTCCCTTACACTGTAAATAGCTTTTTCAAGTACTTCACCGTAGTTGATATAGATATGCCTTACAACTGGGTCTTCTTCCTCATACACTTTAATCACCCTGTCAAACAGTTCTTTTATCCCAAATCCTGTTTTGCTGATGGTCGGCACAATCGGGCAGCCAATCATCCGCAATAAAGACTCGTGATCAAATTTACTTCCACTCTTCTCCAGTTCGTCATACATATTAAGCGCAATAACCATGCGGGTATCCATATCGATCAGTTGGCTGGTCAGGTATAAATTCCTTTCGAGGTTTGTTGCATCTACTACATTTATAACTACATCCGGTTGTTCCTCATTTAAATGCCTGCGTACATATAGCTCTTCCGGAGTATAGGCAGAAAGCGAATAGGTACCGGGCAGGTCGACTATTTTAAAACGATACCCATTTTGCTGGAATACTCCTTCTTTGACATCTACAGTTACACCACTGTAATTACCTACATGTTCATGAGAACCTGATGCAAAGTTGAACAGGGAGGTTTTCCCACAATTAGGATTTCCTACAAGTGCGACATTTATGGTTTTACCTTTTTGGATCGCTATTTGTTGAATGACTTCTTCCTGATCAGGTGTAAATGTATTAGTAAGGGTTGACTTTCCGGAAGATTTGGTTTGTTCCTCCAGGAATTCTTCTACACTGACTACTTCAATCATTTCCGCATCTTTTCTTCGCAGAGATACATCATATCCCATAATACGGTAATGTATAGGATCTTTTAAGGGAGCATTCTGGATAACATCCACCTCCTTTCCACAGATAAATCCCATTTCAATGATTCGTTTGCGGAAGCCTCCGCATCTCAGTACCTTTACTATAACGCCTTTATCGCCTGTTCGAAGTTCAGATAGTCTCATATTTCTTTTAAAAATTATACAAAGGTACGCTGAAAACCTTGTCCCGGCAATACCTGTAAATGGGTATTTTTCTTAGCTTTGTGCCTACATAAGGTAATTATTTTAAGCGTATGGGATATGATGAATAGGGTGATTTTAGGCTTAGGGTCAAACCAACAGGAGAACGAAAATATGATCCGGGCTACAGATGCGTTGAAAAATATTTTCCCCGGCATCCTCTTCTCGGATGTGGTTTATACTAAACCGGTAGGTCTTATTACTGAAAATCTTTTTCTGAATAGGGTGGGAATAGCTTATTTGCCTTGTGATATACCTGAAATAAATAAGGAATTAAAAAGAATTGAAAGGGAATTGGGGTGCTTGCCTTATGACAAGGAACAAGGATGTATTAAAATTGATATCGACCTTTTACAATGGAATGAAATGGTTCTTAAACCGGAGGATCTTCAGCGCGAAGATGTAATTAAAGGATTACAATCTCTTCTCTGAATGATTACAGGGAACTAACTGTTCGAATAATTCTATAAATTGTTTGGCTTGTTCTTTCCTCGAATATTTTTTTAATACCTCTCTATTAACTGAAGCATGGGTGTATCCTTTCTCCTTCCATTCATTAAAGTGGAGGAGAAGGAATGCGCGGACTTCCTCCATCTTTCTTCCTGCCAGGCCGGCTCCCGCCTCTCGTATAGCTCGTTCGAGACAATCTTCATCACTCCGGATGCATAAAATTGGTTTTTCTACAGCCAAAGCTTCAAAAAATTTAGTGGTCATAACCCCTTTGGAACCGTGGAGCCCCGATTTGTTTGTAAGCAGTAATAAAATAGAACTGGTATTAAGGATCTCTGGAATAGCAGTCGCAGGAATGTATCCTTTGTAAAACATGCAGTCCTCCACCTGAGCGTCCCGTACTATTTTTTTTATAACCTCCTCCGACTTATTGTCTACATACCAATGTACCTGGCATTTGCTATAAAATTCCGGATTTTCTTCTTTTAGGGATTGGAGAGCTTCTATTAAAAGAGAAGGGTCGCGCATGGCTGTACTGAGAAGACGCCCTGTATAACTAATAATAAAAGCGGGCGTAATGGATTGGACCGGATAAAAGAGTTCAGGATCAAATCCATTAAAAATAAGGGTAGTATTGGGATTATAAGTAGCCAGCATCTGCTGATGCCAGTTTGAAATAGTAGTAATATGATTGGCCCGGGTTAAAACCTTATTCCGTTTTTTCAGACTACTCTTTTTGTACTGGTTAGCAATTAATTTCTCTATTCCGAAAAACTTCGGTAACTGATGTTTTATAAACTCCAGGCCGGTATATTGCTCTATGATGTCCCTCAAGTCTGCAATAAGCGGTAAATTAAAAGATTGGGAAACTTTCAAAGCCGCGGGTAAAGGGAATGTACGGAAAGTACTTGCCAGGACTAACTCTACAGGCTCCTTTTCCAACAGTTTACTGGCTTTGTGGTACATAACGCGTTCTTTGTAATTTGTAAGTAGATCCAGTATCAATATAAACAGCCATTGGCGCCGGGCTACCCATTTATTACAGGCAGGATAAAAATTAACATAATACACTTTTATCCCTTCAGTTAAAAAGGAAAATGTGCTACCCTCTACCTGTTCGGCTATAACAATTGGCTCCCAGCCGTTCAATTTAAGATATTTACATAAATATCCCATTCTGGGACCAAATGCCGGTGGAAAAATATCGCATATAATCAATACTTTTCTCATAGGTATGAAATGATTTTATCGGCAGCGTTTCCCGAACCATATTCGTCAATATAGGAGCCTATTTTACTATTGTTGTAACAACTGATGATTCGCTCTGTATCAGTTCCTGCCAGTTGGTTCCAGCCTGCCAGGACGGTTTCTTCCCACTCAGTTTCTTCCCGCAATGTAATACAGGGAGTTTGGTGGAAATAAGCCTCTTTCTGTATACCTCCCGAATCTGTAAGGATAAGGGAGGCATGTTTTTCCAACATTACCATATCCGGATATCCAACCGGATCGATCAAGTGTATACCCGGATGCTCCTGTACAGCTTGCAAAAGATTATAGGCTTTTAAATAAGTATGTGTGCGTGGGTGTAACGGAAGTATAACTGGTGAATTAACTGTTCCGATAGTAAGCAATGCTTTTATTATTCCGGTAACATGCTCTATATGGTTCGTATTTTCTTCACGATGGAAAGTACATAACTTAAATGAGCCGCTTTTAATTCCTAAAGAAGATAATATTGTTGACTTTTTTTCAGCTTTTTCACCGAATAATAAAGCTGCATCATACATTACATCGCCCACCTGAAATACATTTTCGGTAATCCCTTCCCTGCTAAGATTTTCCCTGGCCTTTGAGGTTGGACAAAACAGGAAAGAGGCTATATGGTCGGTTAATATTCTGTTTGTTTCTTCCGGCATCATTTTATTAAAACTGCGCAGTCCCGCCTCAATATGTATTACGGGTATATGGAGTTTGGAAGCTGCCAATGTACCTGCTAAGGTTGAATTGGTATCTCCATACACAAGTACCTGATCGGGCATTGCCTTTAACAGGATCTTTTCAATTTCAATAAGCATTTTACCTGTCATTTCACCATGTGAACCATTTCCACATTGTAATTGCCAGGAAGGCTGGGGAATACGGAGATCGGAGAAAAATATCCGGCTCATGTTTTCATCATAATGCTGGCCGGTATGGATAATAAGCTCTTCAATTTTTGAAGAGTTAGCGTTATTATGTTTATCAATGGCCCTGCTTACCATTGCTGCTTTAATAAACTGGGGGCGTGCACCAACAATAGTAACGATTTTCATATTTCAGCAAGTTCATTAAGGATATCTATATATAATGTGCGGAGGTAACTATCGGTGTTCTCTACCACAGAAGTATTATGCCACAGTAATACGATCTCTCCTCCGGTTTGATGGATCCGGTGAATTAATTTTGAAGTATACTCCCGTGCTTCGTTGTAATTTAAAGCCATATAACGTTTTTCTTCCAGGGAACAGTCCATTATGACCAGAGGCTGTAATTTTAATGAGGAAACCCTGCGTGTTACCGGATTTATCCAACGAACCGGCCGGCTGGTTCCTAACCTGAAGCCTGCTATATCAGCATATCCCATTGTAAAGTCATGTGTTATACCTGCAGTTTCCAGTATATCCATATCTTCAGGCTCCCTATTCATTAAATAATGATTCCGGTTATAATAAACATTCTCCTGTAGTTGTTCTTCCAGCCTTTTTCTCTCCTCTTTTATAATTAACGGATTCATACCGGCTTCATAACTCGCATGTAAACCAATAGAAGCTTGCTGAACCGCACAGTTTTTTAATAACTTTGCTATTGCCCTGTCTTTGGGGCGGTAATGAGGTTTATCATACGGTGTATTTCCACCTGTTTTAAAAAAGAAAATGGATTCAACAGTATTTCTACATTTCTCTTCAAGTTGCTTATTTACAGAAAACAACCAGGGAAAGGTATAGTAGGGATCGTTTTTTAAAGCTCCAAACTTTCCTTTAAGAGTAGTCAGTATACCCCGTCTTTTTAATACGGACCGTACCATTCCTTTCCAGGAGCGATATAGAAAAGGCATATCCACATCATGTGTAAGATAAATTTTACGGATACCAGGTGTTACCGGGTGGATAGGTATAAGGCATTCCTGCAACCATGTCCTTACCAACAACCTGTATTCATCTGCCAGTGGCCTGTCCAGTAAGCCGGCCTGATAAAGAAACGACTGTTTACCCGGAAAACGCCCATGCTCATCACGGGTTGTCCGTTTAATCATTTCTTCATAACGGGTAATAAGGAAGTAGGTGCTTGCGATCAGGTCGGCATCTATTACTTTTGTAGTACCATACCATTCCGTTTTAGCCGTACCATATAAGATGGGAACTCCATTTATCTCTTCCAACGGATGTTGAGGTAAAGATGCGGTACTACCGTACTGGTTATTATCGAAAAAGCCTGAGGGACGCAATACAATATTATATCTGTAATATTCGGTAGGATCTGAAGTATATCCGATGGAGTTCACCAGTTCTCCCGGAACATCATCTCCTAAAAGGAATTGTATAATATATTGTATGACCTCTTTCATAGGCATCTCTTTATTTTCAACCGGATTTTATCTAATAAACTAAAATTACCTTTGAATATTGTGAAATACGGGATTTGTTTTGCTCCGAACTCACGGAAGAAGCGCTCTATACCCTGGATCATTGAACCTTCAAAGTCGAATGTATTTGTAAAGCGGGAGGTATATTGTATACTTTCCCATAAAATTAGGCTATGTGCACCCGATTGTCTCCATTGCGGATCTCCTCCTCCTGCTATATAGTAGGCAGCGCTTTTTTGCCATACGACAAATACGGCGGCATGTAGTTTCCCTACAGAGTCATATCCTCCCCAAATATCTCCTTCCCCTCGTTGCCGGCTGGTTTCGATCAATTGTCTGAGTGTATGCCGGCTGGCTGGTAAAGGAAGGTTTTGACGCCGGAAGGTTTGTTGCCATACCTGTAGGAATTCTTCAACCGGAATTCCTGTTTTCACGGTTATTCCATATTTCTCTTTGGCTTTGGTTATATTCCGCCGAATATTGGATGCCATATTATTCCAGAGCATTTGCCGGTCGGCAATATTTTCCAGTACATACGTGTAACGGGTAGACTGCTTATAGCCATCCCAATAGAAGGGTAGCCAATCCGTTACCTGATAATTAAAATGTTGGTAGAAATAACGGAATTGTTTCAGGTAAGGTAAATAATTCTTGCAGATACGCTGACGGTCGGATAACTTTCTGCGGTATTTTGTATCTGCTGCTTCTGGTGCAAACCAGGGACCTAATGTTTGAATAAATTCAGGCATACAAGCTATCCGGTTACCGGGAGAATAAATAGGCAGGCAGGAGAGTATCCGGTTGTTCTCTAGTTGTATATATACCTGCCAATTGTCTGGTCCACAGACAATGTCCAGCCACCAGGGGCGTGAAAAGAGAGGAATATCATTTTCTTCCTCACAAATAGCGAGGTAAGCCTCTTTGTTGTTTTTTAAAAGAACAACGGGCAACCGGCTTTTGTCACCAGTACATGCCGGAAAGTTTTCCGTATGCTTTTTCTCTGGCTCCTTTGGTCCGATTGCCCATTGTGGTTTATACATTGCTTATTTATTTTTTAAGCGCTTCGAATATGAGTCCTGCTAATTCTTCCGTTAACTCAGGGTTGTCGCTGACACATTGTTTGGCAGCATCCCGTCCCTGGCCTAATTTGGTATCATTGTAGCTATACCATGAGCCACTTTTTTTAATGATACCCAAATCAGCACCCAGGTCGATGATTTCTCCCGAGCGTGAGATACCTTGTCCGAACATGATATCAAATTCCGCTTTACGGAAAGGAGGTGCCACTTTGTTTTTAACGATCTTCACACGTACCTGGTTACCTTTAATTTCGTCACCATCCTTTAGTTTACCGATCGAACGGATATCTAAGCGGACAGATGAATAGAATTTTAAGGCATTACCACCGGTTGTGGTTTCCGGATTACCAAACATCACACCGATCTTATCACGCAACTGGTTAATAAAGATACAGGTTGTATTGGTTTTATTGATCGCAGCCGTTAACTTACGTAAAGCCTGCGACATCAAACGAGCCTGTAAACCCATCTTGCTATCACCCATATCGCCTTCCAATTCGGCTTTAGGAGTAAGGGCTGCTACCGAGTCGATAACAATGATGTCTATTGCCGATGAACGGATCAACTGCTCTGTAATTTCCAAAGCCTGCTCACCGCTATCCGGTTGTGAAATATAAAGGTCTTCAATATTTACCCCTAGTTTCTCTGCATAGAAACGATCGAAAGCATGCTCCGCATCGATAAAGGCAGCAATGCCACCATTCTTCTGTGCTTCTGCCAATGCATGGATCGCAAGGGTTGTTTTACCTGACGACTCCGGACCGTAAATCTCGATCACACGGCCTCTCGGATAACCACCTACACCCAGTGCAGCGTTTAATGCGATTGAACCTGTAGAAATTACATCAATATTCTCTACACTTTTATCACCCATTTTCATGATCGAACCTTTGCCAAAGTTCTTTTCAATCTTGTCCATTGCAGCGCGTAGCGCTTTCAGCTTTTCAGCATTGGGTGCCGGTTTAGCTTTCGCTTCCATACCTGCTCCCTTTTCAAACTCAATCTGATTTTCTTTTATCTCTTCTTTTGACATATCCATTCTGTTTGTTACAAATTAAGAATTTAATTACCATGGTCTTTTGTTTTTACCTCTTTCGGAGTGATGATCTTTTCGATCACTCCCTCCTCATTAATAATGAAGGTGGTACGTAGCAATAATGAAGGTGGTACGTAGCGTGCCCATGTATGTACGCCCATACAACTTTTTTCAGCCCAGACACCGAATTGTTCCTGTAAGGAAGTTTCCGTATCTGCTATAAGATTAAACGGCAAGTTTTGTTTCGCGATAAAGTTCTGGTGCGACTTTGCGCTATCTTTACTTACTCCTACTACTTCGTATCCAGCCTGTGTTAATGATTCGTAGTTGTCACGCAGGCTACAGGCCTGTGCCGTACAACCGCTGGTATTGTCTTTCGGATAGAAATAAAGAACCAGCTTTTTCCCTTTGAAATCGCTTAATTTTATTCCTTGCCATCCTAGTCGACTCCTAGTATTTCCGGAGCTTTGTCTCCTACGTTAAGTGCCATACACGTTGGTTTATTTAATATTATAATTCATTTTACGTTTCATGTTTACATGTTGGTGAACCTCCTTTATGAATAAATTTTTAAACAATCTGCCGGAATAGTTATGCCTTTGGGTATAACTATCGAAAGTTTCGTTTTTATAATCATAATCATCCTGCCAACAGCCTTTTGATGAGGCATAACAATAAGTCAGGTTAGCAATCAGATGATCTATCAGATGCTTTTTCCCAGCTTCATCAAATCTTCTTTCCCGGGAGCAAGACAGATAATATTCCGTTCTACACATGCGTCAATAACCGGCTGAATAAACTGATCATAGTTATTATAAATATAATCCAGGTCGAAATTCCGGTATTCACTTTCTCCTATCTCATATACAGGGCGTACCTGTAATATATCCATTGCACCACCGGTTGTTTCCCATACATGCGTTAATTCTTTTATATTGTCTCTATTGACCGTATAATTGATATGCAATTTAAAACCGGGAAACTCTTTTTTCACTTCCCTGATGTCTGAAAGAAGCCTGCAAAATGCATCAAAGCTGGCATTCGTCATAAAATACTCATATGTTTCCCGGGTAAACCCATGGGCAGAAAGAGTTATTTCATTTAAGCCGGCTACAACAGCCTCCCGTAGTTTTTCTTTCGTCAGCAGGTTTCCATTGGTTGTAAGTGAAATATAAGGGATATTATATTCTTTTCCCAGCCCTATAATAGCAGCCAGATCCTTATGTAAAGTTGGCTCTGCACCACACCCGATCTGTAGCTTGATAGCCCGGTGAAATAACCCTTTAGCTATTTGCTGTATATCTGCCAGTTGCAATATGCCACGGTATTTCTTCCTCTCTTCCTCATCGCTGAAATAACACATTTTGCAACGAAGGTTACAGGCAAGTACCGGACCAGAAAAACACCTATATATCTCTTTCCCAATATATGAAATAACCATATACCAAAAAGTTTAATTCGTTTACTCCTGATCCGGTTGGCCGACCGCAGTAGCTGGTAGATATTATTCATTACAACTCCAGGTCGACATTGAAGAGCTCATGCCAGGGTAATCCCTGCTCATTGAGTTCCTTCATAAACGGGTCTGGATCGAACTCTTCCACGTTAAATACACCTGGTTTCTTCCAGATACCCTGCATAAATAATTTGGCCCCGATCATGGCAGGAACACCGGTAGTATAGCTTACTCCCTGTGCACCGGTTTCTTTATAAGCTGCTTCATGGCTACAATTATTGTATACGTAATAAGTCTGTTCTTTACCATCTTTTAATCCGCGGATACGGCAACCGATAGACGTTTCTCCGGTATAATCTTCTCCCAGCTCTCCCGGATCGGGCAATACGGCTTTCAGGAACTGGATCGGAACGATCTCCTGTCCGTTGTACAGGATGGGGTCGATACGTGACATGCCGATATTCTGGATTACACGTAAATGGGTAAGATATTCCTGTCCGAAAGTCATCCAGAAACGGGCACGTTTGATCGTCGGGAAGTTCTTAGTCAGGCTTTCCAGCTCTTCGTGGTACATCAGGTATGATTCGCGCGGACCTATATTCGGATAGTTTAATGGCTTGTGAACAGACAGCGGGTCGGTTTCTTTCCACTCTCCATACTCGTAATATTTCCCCCGTTGCGTAATCTCACGGATATTAATTTCCGGATTGAAGTTTGTAGCGAATGCTTTATGATGGTCACCGGCATTACAGTCTACAATATCCAGATACTGTATTTCATCAAAATGGTGTTTCGCGGCATAAGCTGTATATACCCCTGTAACACCCGGGTCAAACCCGCAACCCAGGATAGTGGTCAGACCGGCTTTTTCAAAACGGTCTTTATAAGCCCACTGCCAGCTATATTCATATTTAGCCTCATCCAGTGGTTCATAGTTGGCTGTATCCAGGTAACTTACTCCATATTCCAGGCAAGCGTCCATAATAGACAAGTCCTGGTATGGCAGGGCAAGGTTTACTACCAGATCCGGTTTAAAAGCATTAAACAAACACAGGAGCTTGCTTACGTTGTCTGCATCTACCTGTGCTGTCTGAACTTTTACGCTCTTAATATCGGCCGCGATCTTGTCGCACTTACTTTTTGTGCGGCTGGCCAGCATAATGTCGGTAAAAACATCCGCATTCATCGCAATCTTTTTCACTGCAACAGTACTTACGCCACCGGCGCCGATAACTAATACTCTTCCCATTTACAATTTTAGAATTAAGCTTGTTAATATACAGTTTAAACGGTTCGCAACCATCGTACAAATATACTATTTTTATCTAAATTATTTTTATAGCAGCGGAGTGAAAAGATACAATTTAGCTTAATAGAATGTTAGTATACGTTAGCACCGTTTTTTAACTTCCAGGGAATATAAAGGAATAGAAAAGAAGGGAAGATTTTAATAAAAACAAAAAAGGACCATCCTTAAAGATAGTCCTGCGTAGTGGAGCATATCGGACTCGAACCGATCACCTTTAGACTGCCAGTCTAATGCTCTAGCCAGATGAGCTAATGCCCCGTTTTGGTTTTTCGAGTGCAAATATAGAGATTATTCTGATATTCCACTATCTTTGTGAAAATATTTTTATTCAAAAAATGCCATGATCGTTTATAATACTACCTTCCATATTGACCAACCTGCTGTTACGGAATGTCTGGACTTTCTCAAAAAAATATATATTCCCCGGGCGGTTGCCAGTGGTTTCCTGCAAAATGCCTGTCTGCGCAGAGTACTTCATACTAACCCTGAGGAGGAAGGAGCAAACTATTCAGTCCAGTTCCATGTGAAAAATATAGATACGCTGAATTACTGGATGGAGCAGGAGGGAAGAGAGCTACATTCCCAATTGGTAAAACGCTTTGGCAGGAGTGTAAACGGTTTCAGTACGCTGCTGGAAGAAATAGATTGGGAGAAATGATAAAAGACCGGATCATATTAGGTATCGACCCGGGAACTATTGTCATGGGATATGGCGTGTTGAAAATAACCGGCAATAAACCTACCCTATTAGCAATGGGCATATTACAACTGAATAAATATGACGACCATTACCTGCGCCTCAGAAAGATCTTTACCCGTATACTGGGATTGATAGACGAATACCTGCCGGATGAACTGGCTATCGAAGCACCCTTCTTTGGTAAAAATGTACAGAGTATGCTAAAGCTGGGACGTGCCCAGGGAGTAGCTATGGCAGCCGCCTTAGAACGTGACATCCCCATTTTCGAATATGCCCCGTTAAAGATAAAAATGTCGATTACCGGTAATGGAAATGCTTCGAAAGAGCAGGTAGCCGGTATGTTACAGCGTTATTTGCATATCCCCCAGGAATTTATGTTACCGCAACTGGATGCTACCGACGGCCTGGCAGCCGCACTTTGTCATTACTTCCAATCTAACAACCCGGTTTCGGATAAAAAATATACCGGCTGGAAAGACTATATGGCTAAAAATCCGGATAAAGTAAAAAAGTAAAGTTTAGATATAAGTAATTATAACATGTCTCATAAATAGAGGCTGACTAAAAAGTTGCAAAATAGTACGCTGATTGAGCAGATGGATGCAGACGGATCTTTGTTAAATATAGAATTATCAAACAAATAAAAAACTCCGTATCTCTGTGTCTCCGTGTTCATCTTTTTACTTATTATTGCTTACTTTTTAGTCAACCTCAAACTTACTTATAATAATAATTCATAAAATGCTTTTACATCTTCCCAATGGTAGTAAGGAAGGATGTCGCTTTGAATAGGAGGAACGGTGGTTTCAATTTCATTGTGCATAAATTTAACCAGTATATCGTCCGATCCTTCTTTGCGGAAAAAGATCATTTGAATATTGCTACCCATAGGAGCCACTTTAAAGATGCTGAATGCTTTGTAATATTCTTCCGGGTCAGCAACGCTGTTATAGCAATTGTTCAGATGAAGGGCAATTGCCAATGGGGCAAGATTACCATCATGGGCAAAACGTAAAGTTGCACCGTTACTGTTTTTGCTTATAACCTCTTCGGCACTTTCCAGAATATTCCGGAGCAAAGGTTTTGCATTTCCGATCATAATGCCACCATTGATCGCAGCATTCCCCTCTTGTACATACACCCCATAGTTTACGCATTGGAACAGGTCAAATAATTTCTCTTTTTCAAACAGGTCGTAAAAACAAGCATCCGTTTCGATGTTCTGCATATTATTGGCTATTTGAAAGAGGTCGAACATCAGGTTTTTCATATTCACCCGTTTAGTTACATACTCTTTGTCGGAAAAAAGACTATTCACTAACCGTTCCGGTTTATAATGAGCTTCCTCAAATTTGTAATATTCCTCACGCCATGTATCGGGAGAGGAGCGATAAGCAATTGCCTCGGGCGTATGGTGGTTGAGGTACCGGACATACTTTTCGCTGGCTTCCCGGGTTATGTTGAGGGTCGGGTTCAATTCTTTCAGCCGTTCGCAGAAAGCATCCATACTTAATACACAACGAACTACCATAGTAGAACGGGCAGAGATAGGTGTTTCGTCGGTAAATACTTCCGGAAAAGATTGATACATCCGTTCTGCTATACCTCTCTGTTCGCGAACGCCCAGCGGTGAGAGATCTCCCCCTCTGTCTTCCACCTCCAGCCATACTTTTTGGAGCCGGGCGTATACATCGGAACCCAATGGTGTTAACGCATTTTTGCTTTGTGCGTCGGCCAGTAGGGTAAGTGGGCGCTTATAATCGTTGTGATTAATCAGATATCGTGACCCATGCCGGCCGAGATGGCTGATATAAAAAGGTTTATATCCTTCGGGGGCAGGTGTCTGGGGAACTATATCCTGTGAAGGATAGGCATAATAAACCCCTCCCGATTTCTCCGGAGTTCCGTATACTTCCTCACGGCTTGTCTGTGCCGTGAGGAAGAGGGGAACAACGAGAAACAATAGAGTAAAAAAGCAAATTCTCATTTTATTTCAACTATTTATCTATAATCTGGATTTTGTTGAAGGTTGCCATTGGCTGTAATATCCGATTCCGGAATAGGGAATAAGGTGTACTTCTCATCTATATCCTGTCCGGTTGCTGTATATCCTTTCCAATGCCAGTTATATCCTTTTGTAAACTTACCAAAACGGATCAGGTCGGTCCGGCGGGTTAATTCGGTACACAATTCACGTGCTCTTTCATCCAACAAGAAATCGTATGTTAATTCACTTAATGAGATCTGTCCTGCTGTACCGGAACCATATTTACCGGATTGATAAGCCCGTGCTCTTACTTCATTCACATACTCCAATGCTTCAATCATCGTTCCTGTGCCAGAACCTTCTGTCCGCATGATCGCCTCTGCAGCCATCAGGTAGGCATCGGCCAACCGGAATAAGGGGAAGTCAATATCCACATAGGTTTCATCGCTGGCAGGTTGACCATCACTTCTCACATTTCTCCATTTAATAAATCCATACCCATCTTTGAAGTTTGTTGCAAAACTACCATCTTCGGAAACCGGGTATTTCGTATGGTCTATCGTAAAGAACTGGGCCCGCTTATCCATTTTATTCATACCCCATGGGTCATTTTCGTCAAATAGCTGGTCGGCGGGGTCAAACTTATCCACAAATTCGGGAAGAATACGCACATTTCCCCATCCTTTTGTACCTACACCCGTCTCGAAGTAGGTGTTCATCGCACCATCCATAAACGCTTTTACATAGAAGTTAGTTCCGGCAGAAGATTGGGCATTCACA
Organism: Tannerellaceae bacterium; assembly: GCA_021204405.1. GTDB lineage: Bacteria > Bacteroidota > Bacteroidia > Bacteroidales > Tannerellaceae > JAJPZJ01. The sequence goes on from JAJPZJ010000062.1 coordinate 29,432, forward strand.
CCATCATGAACAAGTGGCCATATAATTTCGGGAGAGGTATTATTGTCTGCGATAAAATTAAAACGGTGTTCGGCAGCCAGCGAATAGCCTGCATCTATTACTTTCTTTGTATAGGTATATGCTTCGGCATAGCGTGGGGTACTGGTAAATACTTCCGCATTCAGGTAGTGTCGTGCCAACAGGAACCAGGCGGCTGCTTTATCGACACGGGCATATTCATTCTGATGCGGATCTTTTAACTTGCCGGCCACCTCTAATAATTCTTTTTCTACATAGGTGAAGATCTCCACACGGCTTTTCTGTTCAGGCTTGCTCCAGATCTTAGTTTCTTCGTTAGCGAAAGGTATGTCGCCAAATAAATCACATGACATATGGTAAGCATATGCACGGATCAAACGTGCCTCTTCTCTGTAAAAGGGAAGATTATTAATAATTTCCGGATCATTCGCAACCCCTCTTTGTTCCAGCTTTCCGGGAGTTGTTTCTGCTATGAAATTATTACAATAGGAGATTGTCTGGTAAAGGCGGCTGTAACATCCCTGCAAAACAGCGGTAGTAGATGTCCATGTATTGGTTGTACAGTCGCGCAGGCCATTTGTCTGGGATGGCATTAACGATTCGTCTGTAGTAAGGGATTGAAGGTAAAACAATACCCGTATATATCCTCCATATCCTTCATTAAAAGAACCCAGGTCATTATCACCTCCATCGCCACCTTCCTGTCCGGTCAGAATAAGCGATGCGTAACACTTGGCTAAAATACCTTTATAATTAGCCGGGTCTCCATATACATTTAGCCGGGTCTCCATATACATTGTCGGTTACCATTTCATTTGGGTCTAAAGGAAATGTATCCAAATCTCCGAAGCAGGAAGAAAAAATACCTACAAACCCTATAATGAGAAGTATCTGATATATTTTTTCATAAATAATACTTTTTAGTTTTTTCAATTAATGATTAAAAATTCAGGTTAAATCCAACCATATACGTGCGGGGGCGGGGATATAGATTTTTATCTATTCCGGCATAGGTTACATTATCATGGCGATAAAATGCTTCCGGGTCCAGACCGGAATAACCTGTGATAATAAATATATTCTGAACCGCAGCAGAAATACGCAGGTTCATGCCTGTATTACCCAGTTTCGGAAATGTATATCCGAGGGTAATATTATCCATACGGAAGAAACTGCCGTTTTCGAGAAAATAGTCACTATACAAACGTTGTTTTTCAAAACCTTTCTCATAGGTTGCTCTTAGCAGATTACTGTATGTATTTCCTTCATATACACTTTCTTTATAGGCATCGGCCTCAATCGCATTATAGATATAATTACCAAATGATGCATGCGCATTGAAACCTAAGTCCCAATCTTTGTAGGTGACTTTCGAAGAAATCCCCATATATACTTTAGGTTGCGGAGATTTTGTTCTGCGACGGTATTCGTTACTTGATACACTCCCGTCTTCCTGTACATATTGCTCTTCCAGTGGCTTGCCATTTTCATCGTAAGCCTGTTTAGCCAGGAAAAATGTATAAGGAGCATATCCCACTGCATGTGTCTGAACATATTTACCGGTTCCCGAAATCGGGCCTACATCCACTCCGTATGAATCTGAATCTATGGTGTTCAGTTTCGTAATTTCAGACTTATTATAAGTTATATTTATATTAAAATCCCAGGAAAGATCTTTAGTAACAACCGGAATGGTATTTAACGCAACCTCGAATCCCGTATTTTTCATGGAGCCGATATTGGTATAAATTTCCATGGCCATGTTTGACCCTGCCGCTACCGGAATAACATTCAACAAATCGTTTGTTTTACGGTAATATCCATCAATACTACCATTAATACGACCATTCAAAAATCCATAGTCAAGCCCTATGTTGTATGTTTCCGTAGTTTCCCAGCGTATATTTGGGTCATATCCGTTTGCGCGATAGGTAGTATACCAATTATCGCCAAACTGATAACGGGCATTGTCGTAACTGGCAGTAAAAGTATTAAGATAGGGGTAGTCGGAACCGATATCCTGTTGCCCTGTCTTTCCGTAACTTAAGCGTACTTTTAAATCGGAGAACAGATCGAAGTCCTGCATAAAACCTTCGCTGATAGTTCTCCAGGCAAATGCGGCAGAGGGGAAATAACCCCAGCGGTTATCTTTGGAAAACCGGCTGGAAGCATCCGCGTGCAGTGTTCCTATAAAAAGGTATTTGGATGCAATGCTGTAGTTTACACGCCCGAAGAAAGAAAGCAAATAATACTCAGATTTATACTGTGTAGGAACAAACAGCTCTTCACCCTGATGGTTCATTCGCCTGTCACTTTTTTTCGACCAGAAATATTGCCATCCGTAACCGGCCATTGCATCTATGGTGTGGATACCGATTTCTTTATTATAATTGGCATAGAAATCTAATAGTTTATTCGTCTTTTCCTGTTTGTATTTACGGTCTATCCCCTGCCCGTCTTTCTTAAAATCAACATAGGTAAGCGGAGCGTTATCCGGCACATTTTCATTCCCATCACTTTGAAGAATATCATATCCCAGATTCAGGTTAAAACGTAGGTCTTCGAAGCCATGTACTTTATAGTCTACTGCTACATTTCCTATACTTCTTTTAATTTTTGCTACACTTTTTCTCAATTCAAGATCGGCAACCGGATTAGAGGCCGCAATTGTTAAAGGTGCACCTCCTGACAACCAGGTAAAATAGCCTAACCCATATCCCCCGTCATTCTCTTCGTATACCGGGCGTGTAGGATCGAACCTTACGGCATTGGAAACAACACCACCTTGTGCATCTCTGTTTTTCTCGTAGCTACCTTTCAAATTTATATTGAAAGGTAGGTGTTTGTCTAAAAACGAAGGGGTAAAGGCCACACCACCGGTAAAGCGTTCGTAATTATTATTAATAATGATACCATTCTGATTGGTATAGCCTAGAGAAATCCGGTAAGGCATTTCCTTTACATTTCCCGCGGCACTAAAATTGTGTTCGTTACTGAAAGAGGTACGGTAGATCTCATCCTACCATTGGGTATTGGCGGTTCCTAAATCGGCGGTACTGCCCAGCCGTTCCTGCACAAATGCACGTAACTCATTTGCGGATAGCACATCTACTTTTTTAGTAACTGTTCCTACGGTAAAGTTATTATTATAGTTAAGTTTCACCCTACCGCCGGAAGAGCCTTTCTTGGTTGTTATAATAATGACCCCATTACTTGCACGTGATCCGTAAATAGCGGTAGAAGAAGCATCTTTCAGAACCGTAAACGTTTCAATATCGTTCGGATTAATTGTACTGAGGATATTGGTAGAACCTTCGGTTGTAGAATTGTCAATCGGCACACCATCTACCACAATTAACGGATCATTACTGGCAGACAGCGAGGAACCGCTACGAATACGGATTGCTCCTCCGTCGCCGGGTGCACCGCTACCCTACCCGGGGATAATGCTTACCCCCGGGATTTTACCGATCAGTGCATCCTGGGCAGTTACCTGGCTTCCTTTATTCATTTCATCCGGTTTAATAGCCAGGACAGCACCTGTCGCGTCTTCTTTTTTTATCCTACCGTACCCGATCACGATAACATCTCCGAGTAATTCTGAATTCTCTTCCAGTACGATAGTGAAGGTGTTTTTTCCTTGCGTATTCACCTGTGTGGTTTTGTAACCAATATAAGATATTTGCAAGGTTGCATTTTCCGGAACCTCCAGTGTGAAGTTCCCATCGAAATCGGTTACTGTACCGGTGGTGGTTTCTTCTATCAAAATAGTTGCACCCATGATAGGCTCCCCGGTGTTGTCTGAAACGGTTCCGCTGATCTTTCTTTTCTCTTGTTGTGGAGCAGCTACCCTGTTGGGGGGTATCAATGGATGCTATTTTCTTATGTTGATCCCGGTAAATAACTACCTGTTTATCCAGGATTTGATAGGAGAGCCGGGATCCTTTGAACATTTCGTCAAGAATCTCATTCAATTCTTTCTCATTAGAAGAAAGGGATATTTTTTGTTCAATCTCTTTTCCAATATTATCAGAGAGAATAAACATATAGTCGCTGTTTTGCTCGATCTCTTTGATGATTTCACTGATGGGCTGACTGGAAACAGAAAGCGACAACAGTGAGTTTTGTGAAGAAAGATTAACTGCACTTAACGTACATATTCCCAATATCAGGAATAAAAGGGATACTTTCATTTTGCGTATTAAAATAATGATTATCCGCATAATGTCCGTTGATTTATTGAACATCATATGA
>JAJPZJ010000124.1 GCA_021204405.1 Tannerellaceae bacterium
TTATTAAAACATTCGTAATTGAAACATTCATATGATGTTCAATAAATCAACGGACATCATGTGGATAATCATTTTATTTAATAACAGGTACTTTTTAATAACAGGTACTTTTAAAAAAAAGTTTTTATATGATGAGGAAATATCTGGCTGAGGCTATTGGTACAATGGTACTGGTATTAATGGGTTGTGGAAGTGCGGTTATGAATGGAGGAGCTACGTCGGTTGCCGCTGTACTTACCATTGCGTTTGCATTTGGTCTTTCTGTGGTGGCTATGGCATATGCGATCGGTGGTATATCCGGCTGTCATATCAATCCCGCGATTACACTGGGTTTCTGGCTTTCCAAACGTATGCCCGCGAGAGAAGCGATCGGGTATATGATTGCACAAGTGATCGGTGCGCTGGTGGGTTCTACTATCCTGTATGTGATTGCCCACGGGCTGGGGCTTACCGGCACAGGAGCAAATAGTTATGCTCCCGGAACCGCAGGCGCTGCTTTCCTGGCGGAGATGACATTCACCTTTATCTTTGTATTTGTTGTCCTGGCTACTACGGCGGTAACTGATGCTTCGCCCAACTTTGCCGGCCTGGCTATTGGGTTGACCTTGGTGTTGGTACATATTGTATGTATCCCGATCACAGGTACATCTGTTAACCCGGCACGGAGTATAGCCCCTGCGCTGTTTGCCGGAGGCGAACCGCTGGCACAGCTCTGGTTATTTATCCTGGCTCCTTTTCTGGGAGCTGTTATTGCGGCTGCCGTCTGGTCATTCGTAGGAATAAAAAAAAGAAAATAAACGGGAATTCCGAGCTTTCAGGAACCGGTAATTACCATCCGTTTACATGAATCCGGGCAGGATCATATTTGTCTTTGGGCGAATGTGCTCCTCTCGGATATCCGAAGGGAACTATTGCCAGCGGAATCACATGGCCGGGTATATTGAGGGTATTCCGTACAATACTGATCCGGTTATCATTCGGATATATGGCTGTTCATACAGCACCTAGCTCCATCAGCACCTAGCTCCATCGATTCGGCAGCCAGCAGGATGTTCTGGGTAACGGCCGAACAGTCGATAAACCAGTTACGGGGCGATAAGGTAGTATCTCCGCACACAACAATAGCCTGTTTAGTCTCTTTCAGCATTTTGGCATAGGGTAAACCTTCGGCCATCGTGTTCAGCATAGCCCGGTCGGTTACAACCACAAATACCCAGGGCCGGTTATCCATTGAAGAGGGGGCTGCCATCCCGGCTTTCAGTAATATTTCTATTTTCTCTTTTTCTACCGGCTTTTCGGTATACTGGCGTACGCTTTTCCTGTTAAAAATGGTATGAAGTGTTTCGTTTAAAACATCCGGGTTCGGTTCTGGATTGTTTAAACTACAGCTTGCCAATAAGCAAAGCAAAAGAAGCAAAGCTACATTTCTCATACGGTCTCTTCGTTGTTTATCGTCTTTTTGTTTATTATCAGGGTAGAAGGCATCTGCTGGAGTGCCTCTTTACAGCATTCGGATACAATGTTCCAGGTCGGATAACTTATCAACATAAAGTTGTACCCGTGGAATATGCCGCGGACAAGTTCCTTTTCCGGCAGGATATCCGATAACCTTACTTTCTGCGTGTATTCTATTATCTTTCCTGCCACCACATTATATTCCGGTGCATCGGGTGTCACACGGTTCAGGATGGCTACTGCACCGTGAGTAGTCTGCAGCAGGGTAGAAACATAGTCAAGTAAGAAAAGGTCTTCGAGGGAGTTGATGACCAGAATGATATTGGACGCCCTTACAAATCCCCGGTTTACAAATACCCCTACATCGCAATGGCTGCCCTCGATAAACATTTTGGTTTTATCTTTCAATAAAGTGCTCGGATAAAACCATGACTGGGGAGCTTTGAACCGTTTGAATATCCGGTTATAAAAAGACTGGAATATCTTATCGGCGGCAATATCATCCGACTGGTTACTCATAGCAATTCCCGCACCTACCAGCAGGAAGTCGAAGCCTTCGTTATTTACAATATTACATATGGTATTGCTGGCATTGTTAGACACCTCATACCAGGTATTGATATGGATACCCAGTTTTTTTGCCCCATACAGGATCGGTTTAAAGCTAACCTCCTGGAAGTTATCGGTATGGAGTGGGTTTACATCGGTTCCTACTGTAAGGTGGAGGGCCGTCAGATCCAGTTTTTTCTCGCCCCGGGCAAACATCTGGTGGGCTACATCCAACATGATCTGGCCGTTACCTGCACGCCCGAAAGAAAGCAATACCTTAAATGTTTTGTTGGCCGCAGCCTGGATCCGTTGTTCTTTGATCTTCTTACCTGCCCGGAAACAGAACTGGATAAACGAAAGCAGCGGAACGGTCATAAACGTGGTTACCAATGTCATGAGTACCAACATAACGAAAATAGAGGGTGGGAGTATCCCCATTTCATAGCCGATGGTCAATACCACCAGTTCCATCAGTCCGCGGGTATTCATCAGCGCTCCTATATACAGGCTGTTCTTCCAGCTCTCGCCTACAAAACGGGCCGAAACAAAAGCACCCCCAAATTTACCGATAACGGCAACGACGATAAACATCAGGCACATCCACCACAATCCCGCACTGTTCAGTAAACCGATCTCGGTACGTAATCCGGTGGAAACAAAGAAGAGCGGAAGGAAGAGTGCCAGGGAAACATCTTCTACCTTTTCGGTCATGATCTTCCTGAATTTCACATTGCCCGGCATTACCATACCGGCAATAAAGGCACCGAATAAAGCGTGTAAACCTAATATCTCCGTCAGGCAGGAGGATACGATCAGGATCAGGAACATAAAAGCTACCAATCCTTTATCCACCACCTCTTTATTATGGTATATATTCCCTACCATCTGTAAAAAAGAACGTACGGCAAAGAACATAAACAGGATGTATACAATTGAGAAGAGGATATTGAAAACGGCACTTACCATCGTGCCCGCCTGTGCAATGGCCACCACTACCGCCAGCAGGCACCAGGCTGTAATATCCCCATTGGCTGCACTGGTCAGGGTTAACGTACCGAGGTAGGAGCGGGTCAATCCTTTTTCCTGTATGATTCTGGCCAGTACAGGAAAGGCCGTGATACTCATGGCAATACCGATGAACAGGGAAAAAGAGAGGAAAGGGGTATTTTTATCCGCATAGGTATCATATACGAAGTAAGCAGTGAGTATACCGAAGAAAAAGGGCACGATCGTACTGGTATGACTAATCAGGATGGTTTCCCTGAACCGCTTTTTAACTTCCGAAATATCCAGCTCCATCCCCAGTGTAAACATAAATAATATCAATCCGAACTGGCTTAATATCATAATATTGCCCAGCGATTCGGGAGGGAAAAGGAATGCGGATACCTCCGGCATCAGGTTGCCCAGGATCGAAGGGCCAAGTACGATCCCGGCAGTGATCTCGCCGATTACCGTAGGCTGTCCCAGTTTCTGGAACATCCACCTGAAAATGCGGCACATTATCAGGATAACAATGATCTGGAGTAATAAAATACTGATAGGAGATTCGATATGTTCGAGCAGGGATTGATTGAAAAAGCGATATCCATCCCCCAAATTTTTCGGAGCCTCTTCTACGGCAAGTACCGTTTCTTCCAGTTGGCGGCTTTCACCTTTTTGTACAATAACGTACATCAGTGATCCGAACAGAAGAATCATCATCAAATAAAAGCTTAAACTTCTCGCTCCTTTGCTCATCTCAATTAACCTGTTTTTTGCAAAATTAAGAATTTCCTGTTAATATCAAACAGGTATCCTTTTTTCTTTTATCTTTGCGTAGTAACCAATTTGAGATATTATGGATTCTTTAAACCTAGTAGCGAATGACCCCTGGCTGGCTCCTTTTGAGCCTGCTATAGAAGGTAGATACCAGTATGCCCTGGCAAAGGAAAAACAATTAACTAACAAAGGAAAAATCACATTATCCGACTTTGCTTCCGGGTATTTGTACTTCGGCCTGCACAAAACAGACAAAGGCTGGGTATTCCGGGAGTGGGCACCGAATGCGACTGCTATCTATCTGATCGGGACGTTCAATAATTGGGCGAAAGAGGAACAGTACCGGATGACTCGCCTGCAAAACGGCATCTGGGAAATCACCCTCAAAGAAGAACTTTTGCATCATGAAGACTTGTATAAACTGCTCGTCGAGTGGAATGGAGACAGTGGTGAACGCATTCCTGCCTGGACCCGCCGGGTGGTACAGGATGAAACTACCAAGATATTCAGTGCGCAGGTATGGAACCCGGCGCAGCCTTATACCTTCAAAAATAAACGTTTCAAACCCGATATTTCTCCTTTACTGATTTACGAATGCCATATCGGTATGGCTACTGAGGAAGAGAAGGTGGGAACCTACGACGAGTTCTGCCGTAACATTCTGCCCCGCGTAGTGAAAGACGAATACAATGCGATCCAGATCATGGCTATCCAGGAGCATCCCTACTATGGTTCGTTCGGATACCATGTAAGCAGTTTCTTTGCCGCCTCTTCCCGCTTCGGTACGCCTGAGGAACTGAAACAATTGATTGACGAGGCCCATAGCATGGGGATCGCGGTGATTATGGATATTGTCCATAGCCATGCGGTAAAAAATGAGGTGGAAGGATTGGGCCGCTTCGATGGTTCGTACGACCAGTACTTCCTACAGGGCGACCGCCGGGAACATCCGGCATGGGATTCGCTCTGCTTTGATTATGGTAAACCCGAAGTGCTTCATTTCCTGCTATCGAATTGCAAATTCTGGCTGGACGAATACCGTTTCGACGGTTTCCGTTTCGATGGGGTAACTTCCATGCTTTATTACAGTCACGGGCTGGGTGAGGCCTTTATAACATACGATGATTATTTTAACGGCAACCAGGACGGGGAGGCGATTGCCTACCTGACACTGGCCAATAAACTGATTCACGAAGTAAATAAAAATGCCATTACCATAGCTGAAGAGGTGAGTGGTATGCCGGGACTGGCTGCTAAGGTAGGAGATGGCGGCTATGGTTTTGATTACCGGATGGCCATGAATGTACCCGACTACTGGATCAAAATGATCAAGGAGAAAAAAGATGAAGACTGGCATCCCTCTTCGATCTGGTGGGAAACTACCAACCGGCGGGTCGACGAAAAGACGATCAGCTATGCTGAAAGCCACGACCAGGCATTGGTAGGTGATAAAACCATTATTTTCCGCCTGATCGATGCCGATATGTACTGGCATATGCAGAAAGACGACCGAAACCTGGTGGTAGAGCGTGGCATGGCATTACATAAAATGATCCGCCTGGTAACAGCTTCTACCATCAACGGAGGTTACCTGAACTTTATGGGAAATGAATTCGGGCATCCGGAATGGATCGACTTCCCGCGCGAAGGAAATGGCTGGTCGCATAAATATGCCCGCCGCCAGTGGAACCTGGTAGACGATCCTAACCTGAAATACCAGTACCTAGGAGAGTTCGACCGGGAAATGCTGGAAGCTATCCATAGCATGAAAGACTTCCAGGCAACACCTATTAACAAAATATGGGACAATGATAGCGACCAGATCCTGGCTTATATGCGGAAAGACCTTATCTTTGTATTCAACTTCAATCCGACCAAATCGTTTACCGATTACGGATTCCTGACACCTCCGGGTGCATACGAGGTGGTACTGAATACGGATGCAACCCGTTTCGGTGGATTTGGACTGGCTGACGATACGATCACGCATTTTACCCAGTTCGATCCGCTGTATAAGAAAGAGAAGAAAGAATGGCTCAAATTGTATATACCTGCCCGCAGTGCAGTTATATTACGGAAAAAGAAAGTTAGTAAAACGCAAACTAAAAAATAAATAGATCATTATGTTATATCCTATGACATTTAAGCCGATCCTGAAAAGTGTGATCTGGGGGAGGCGCTGACATTTGTCCGTTCAAAGGCATTACTCCGTTACAGGAGGGTATTGGCGAAAGCTGGGAACTCTCGCATATGGAAGATAACTATTCGGTAGTAGCCAATGGCGAACTGGAAAACAAATCATTGGATGAATTAATCAAAACGTATGGTGAACAGTTGCTTGGCAAAAAAGTAATAGAGCAATTCGGAACTACTTTCCCGCTGCTTATTAAATTTATTGATGCACGCGATAACCTCTCTATCCAGGTACATCCCGATGATGAACTGGCTAAAGAGCGTCATAACTCGTTCGGAAAGACAGAGATGTGGTATGTGATCAAAGCGGCTGAAGGCGCAACCCTTTATTCCGGCTTCTCCCAACAAATCGATGCCAACGAATATGTGGAGCGGGTAGAGAATAACACAATTATGGATGTCCTCCAGCGTTACGATGTAAAACCAGGGGATGTATTCTTCCTGCCTGCCGGACGTGCACACGCTATCGGAGCAGGTTGCTTTATCGCAGAGATCCAGCAAACAAGTAATATCACTTACCGTATTTACGACTACAACCGTAAAGATGCTAATGGCAACGGACGTGAACTACATACTGAACTAGCAAAAGATGCGATCGATTACACACTGTATCCTGACTACCGTACGCATTACACTGAAAAAGAAAATGTACCGGTAGAACTGGCAAGCTGTAAATATTTTACTACCAACCTGCTGGAATTGGATGAACCCCTAAGCCGCGACTTCGCTTCATTAGACTCATTCGTGGTTTACATCTGCATGGACGGTAAAGCTACGATCAAAGACGACAAAGGGAACGAGATCGCAGTATACCAGGGACAAACCGTACTGATCCCGGCGGATACCAAAAATGTAACGATTACTCCCACACCAGGTGCTAAGTTTATGGAAACGTTTATTGCCTGAGTAAAAAGAAAATATTAAAAATAAAAAGAGACTTTCCTTTGGGGAAGTCTCTTTTTATTTGCTTGAACTTTTAGACAACTACCTTACAGGAAATATCTGGTTCCCGTGCCAGGCACGGGATTTCCCAATCTCTTCAGCCTGTCTTACTAAAAAAGATGTGATACGGTCTGTTTTTTGCGATCCCGTGTCAGGCACGGGAAAATTCGGAGGGATCTGAAAAATGCATGTCATGCTCCAAATAAACATAACCTTACACATTATAAACACCAGAATATTTAAACTCTATTACAAAGTATGAAGCTATATTGTACAAAGTTATTCTGGAGCCAAGATATAGCCAGATTTATATTTATTATCTAAATAAGTACTTTTGTTAATGCGATATTGATAATATTATATATGATTATATATGGGTAATGTAATATTCGTATTATGTAATATCCTTTTATTTATTGATTTGTAATATAGGGTTTTAATAATATGATTAAGATTGAATTGTAATTATCTTTTTATAGAGTAATATTATATGTTTATATATTAAATTAAATGATTATCCGCATAATGTCCTATTATAAATTCTGGATTTGAAGT